>CALLNG010000256.1 GCA_938005345.1 uncultured Clostridia bacterium | reverse complement strand
CGATGACAACATAATAAAAGCCAAATACGGCATGAACTTTTTTGTATAAGCCTATGCACCGCCATCTCGCTGTTTTTGTGCATCCATATCCCATGAAAGATAAAAAAAGTGTCTGAAAGCATTGCTTTCAGACACTGTAATACTAGACTTTTAAACAACCGGTTCTTCGGACGCCCCATCTGGTATCTTTTGGGGTTCAGTGTTCTATACTTGGGTGAGGTATCATGGTTGGCCCTTAACGGTTCGCAGGGCCGGGACACCTGTGTTTTCGATATTGGTGAAATCCCAGAGCTCTTCCGGCCAACCCAGCGTAGCTACATAGAAGTCCTTAGAACGAAGTTGATCCTGCGTCACTTCATGGATACGGTCCTGGTTTGACTCCGTGATGTTGGTAGCAGCGTCGGATCCCTGTAGCTCATAGACATTCGAGCTGGTTTCCAGGAGTTTTGGATCCGCGATACGGTAGCTGTAGGCGCCTGTACTCGCGGATACGGAGTTGCGTATCGTCACGGCAGAACCATTTCCAACGATTCCGCCGGAGCCTAGTCCCTTGACCGTTGAGCCATACTTCTCAACGATCGTTACCTTTGTATATACATGGTCCAATGTGACCGCTGCCGCATTCCCGGTAACTCCGCCTACATTATTCCCGGTGTTGTAATTATAATATCTCGCGTTTATGGTTCCTTGCACGACAACGTCCGTTATAGAGGAATGTTCCGTATTTCCAAAGATACCTCCAAGACTCCAGGGCGCTTCCACTGAAACGTTTGCTGCCGTGATCTTCGATGCAGACCCGTTTGTAAAGGTGCCAACCAGCCCGCCTACATTTCCTTTTCCTTCGTCTACATTCACACGGATCGATATGTTTTCTAACTGAATATCCTGCAAAGTTGCGCCATCTGCTGTATTGGCGAGAGACCCTTTGATATCAAGATGATCCAAAGCCGTGTCCGCGATTCTTACGTTTCGGATTGTCCCTCCCTGGATTTTATGCAGCAGCGTCCCTGTCAAGCCTTTGATTGTGTGCCCGGCGCCGTCCAATGAACCGAAGAACGTCTTGTTGAGCACATATAACCCGTCCGGCGCCTGTCCGCTGAAGTCTAGATCTGCCCCTAAGACATAATCTTTTCTTAGGTCTGCATCGGAATCGCCGATCTTCATGAAGTCCTCCACGCTGTTAATGGTAGTTTTTAAATAATTTACCTGGCAGCCATATTCCTGATACGTGCCGCTTTTCGTTAATATGAGTGGAAGGTGCGTATCTGCATCTGTCACAGTGATGTTGGTCAGCGTGATATTCTTTCCTGTCTCAGCAATCACCGCCTTGCTTGCGCCCAGATAAGTGGGGGTTTCGATGGTCAGATTTTTTGCATGCACATATTTTGCATCCTGAAACAATGCATAATGCACATTGGTCATTTTATGCCCAGCGCCGTCCAGGATACCGTAAAAGCTTCCGGTGACATAGCTTGCGCCCGCTTGGATATCCGTAAAGTCAATGTCTTGCCCCAGCCGGTAATATCCCATAGGATTAGCCTCTACTGCGCTGATCAGTTCCTGCGCAGAGTTTACTTCTTTCACAGACGCCTCCCCATAAATATCGCCGGCAGCGAACTCATTGGTGGCGCGTTTCACTACACCATACCAAAAACGTTTCACCCGTTCCGCTTCACCGTCTCCCCGCGTTCCTTTTTCCGCATCTGCCTGGAACGCTGCTTTAAATTCTGCCTGTACGACCGCGGGATCAAAATAGGGGATTGCATCAAGGTTGTCCGCCACCGTTTGGAAACGTCCTAGCTTATATTTTTCCCAGGTCATATCCGGATCCCCGGTAATGGACTGGAGCACCGCCAGATCGGTGGGCAGTTTTTTCTCCGCCAAATTCACATAATCGGACATGAAGCGGATATATCCGTCCGCATATCCGGCGTAGCCTAACATCTCCTGCCCTAACCGCTTAAATGACTCAGAATCTCCAGTTCCTGTGTCGTTGTGCGCCTGATACCAGGGCATGTCATAAAACGAGCCACGGTGGTTTGCATTGCCGCCTCTTGCCGAGGTGGAAGAACCGGTTGCAGTCCTCCACATGAGCTTGTTTGCCCACAGGTCCTCGATGCCGCGCAAATGCATCGCCGCAATTTCATCTTCGGAAACAGCCGTAAACTCCACAGACATGCCAAGTCCGTCGGCGTCTTTTTGCTCTTTTACCTGGACTGCCACCTGCGCCTGTTCTTTTGGCGACAGCTCTAAAAATGCTTGTGCTGCCAAGTAGTCCAGCACATATCGTGTCTCGAACATCCCTTGATAATAGGTGTGCACCGTCTCCGCGGTACGAATCCGCTTGTAGGAAAAATTTGTCGCAATATCGAGATCCGGGCTGCCATCATAGACCAAATTAAATACCGACTGATAATTTTCTCCATCTATGCTTCCAAACTGCGTAATATTTCCATCGGTGTGAGCCTCCGCTCCGGTGTAACTGCGCCGCCCATAGCCGTTGTAGAAGTATTTCGCTTCCTGGTTATGCGCCGTCTCATGCGTGAACATATAAGAGCCTTTTTCTAGCGCCCTGTTAATTACCCAGAACACATCGTTTCCGTTGGCAAATGCGCCGACCCAGCCGCTTGAGGTCCTGACCTCACCGACCGCTTCGTATACCCACTTTATTACCGGGTCGTTGGTCTTTCCCGCAACCTGTGTCCCGCCTTCAATGTCTCCGGAAGCCGGGAAATCCGTAATGCTGTCATAACTGATGTTTGTAAAACTGCTTAGAATGCGTTCTCCGTCCGGGACCCAGTCCACCGATGTACCGTAGAAGTTTGCAATCATTTCGGACTGGGTTGCCATCATGGTTTGGATTGCTTGCTTTCCCTCTGTATGGTAGTTATTGTATAAATTCATGCTTCCAATCATGAGCTGTGTTGGCATGGACATCACATACATATCCTCCTGGGGCGCCGTCAGGATGGGCAGGACGATCTTTTTTCGTTCTTCCAGATTGCACATCACATCCCACACGCGGTATTTCGGTTGATGCTTTGTGCTGTTGAGCTGCCGCTCTAGGAACACGCCTTGAAACTCGTCCGCAAACCAGTCGCTGGGCGTCGCAGCATCTGTCAGTGTGGTTGCCAGTTCTCCCAAAAAGTCCATCAGCTCTTTGCCGGTATACTTTTTCTGTAATACATTGGTGTAATATACATAATTAGACTCTGTTTTCCTGTCATTAAGGCCCGCGCCAATCAAGTCTTTCGTCAGCTGGTCCGCTGTCATCTCCGGGGAGAAGATGGTGCCGCTGAAATACATCATGTCGCTTAGGATGATGCCGCCAAAATTGATATGGTACCACTTGTCATAGTAATTGTAGGCATACAGGATTTCCTTTAAGCGGTCGTCATCTTCCAATGCTGCCTTCCAGCCCTTCTCCACCGTTTCATTTTGCAGGTAACTAGGATAGTTTTCCTGGGAAGCGATCAGCTTTGTGAGAATCTCTGCCACCCTGTTTTTTACATTCATATCGTAGTAGTCGCGGTATAAGCGGCTTTCCAGCTCTGGAGTGAAAGCCGCAATGTCATCATAGCTCCAGCCCGCCGCTTTTGCTGCGATTTGGCTGATCCATGCCGAATCGGCACGGGAGACATATTTTGGAAACTGGTATCCCAAAGAGCTGCCCTCCATCTGATAGGCGGCGACAATCGTTCCAAGCGTCCTGCGGTAGGTCACCCCATACACTTCCTTTGCGCCGTCTGTATAGTGAATGCGAAGCGTTGCAACTGCGCCTGGTTCCTGGTCTGCCAGCCCTGTCAAGAGTTTTCCGTCCGCTGAAAGCGGCAGGATTTTGCCGATCCTCTTTTGCACAAAATTGCTCGAAGCATCTAAGGCATTTCCCCGTTCAATCCATACTGAAATATCGGCGAACGGCATCAGAATGGACAGGTTCTTATACGCAAGCTCGCGGTCCGCCTGATAGCCCTTGTGCCTGCGCACGTCGGCATATCCTGGAATGCCGTTTACATTTTCCTGAATCTCGTAGTCCGCAAGCTCTTTGGAAGCAGGATCTGCCTGCAAGCTGGGGAGCTTCCCGTGAGAAACCAAATCCAGAGACCAGATGTCCGTATCGAACCCCAGGATGTCCGTGTAAAAGCTCTCCTGCTGCAATGTGGCGTCATCAATCTCTTTGATTTTATCGCCTGTTACGTCTGTGATATTAGTTGCTGCTGTGGAGTTCTTGTATTCGTACAGATTTTCAGTGGCAGCATTTCCAAATGTGCTGAACCCTGCGGTACGATAGACCGTTCCATTGGTCAAAACAAAGGCGTCCCTCATGACCGGCTGTCCGGCGTCGGGTCCTCCAATCAGCCCCGCGCTTCCAAATTGGTTTGGCGAGGTGATGTCCACCTTGGCAAAAACCCGTTCCAGCGTTCCGTTGTGCCATCCAACGAAGCCGCCCACGCGGGAGCCAAGGCTGCCGTGGAATAATGTTCCCTGCAGGGTCCCCGTCACATAGCAGTCCTCTATTACTGCGCTTGCATCCGTCTGTCCGTACATACCGCCAATCGTATTGGAAGCTAGCACATTTATGTTGATGGCAGCGCTTGATTTTGTGACGGAGTCATTCAGCCTTCCGGCAAAGCCGCCGACCATGTTTATATCATTGGAAATGGAAGAATCTACGATAAATACACGGTCTATCACGGACCGTTTGTTGACTTCATTGGCAAGGATCCCGTTTGCATTCGTGATCTCCGCATTTTCGATAATTAAATTTTCGACTGTCCCACCGCTTATTGCCGTAAACAGGGAGGTGTGCAGGTTCCAAATCCTGTGTCCGTTCCCAATCAACTTGCCGCGGAAGGTTCCCGGGATCGCCGCTGATGCCGCTGGGATAGAGGAGGCGTCCAGATCCTCCGTCAGTTCAAAGGTGCCGTCTAAATCATGTTCAATCCTTTTGAAAAATTCTTCGGCGCTCTTGATGGGCGCATGGCTTCCATCCTGATCCACGTATGCAATGTCAAATGCAAACCCATTCTTTCTTGCACCGTCTTCACGCTGAATGATATCCTCCTGGTCTGCAACTACCTGTAGCTTCTTTGCAGACGCATCTAGGCGGAACTCCTTAATGTTCACATAAAGGTCTGGCAGCGCCTCACAGCAAATGGCCGCATAATAGTCCGCTGCCACGGGCATCCCGTTCCGGATATCAATGCTTGTTACCTCTTGGGAGCCATTGACCGTTTTTTGGTACAGTTTCACACCGGTAATATCCTTTAGCTCAATGGCTTCCCTTGTGACCGGTATCTCAGTTTCAAACAGGACGCCGCCTTTCACCTCATTGTCCGTTGTGGTGAGGGTATTGCTGTCCAGGTCATAGTCGGCAAGGACGCTGACCTTGTAGGACTCGTCGGAAGTCATCGGCACAGCCATCGTATTTTTCCCGACGCTAATTTTTTGGGAAGCAAGCTCTGTTCCGCCTGCTTCCACCCGCACAACCCCATCCAAGATTGTATTTTCTGTATCCACGACGTCAAAGGTTACGTTCAGCTTGTCATCTGCTGTCTGCTCCGAGGCAAACCCTTCCACGCTGGGCGCTGTTTTCAGTACTTCGGCCTGCACGGTGCCATTTCCCTGCACCTTCAGTTCTTTTCCATTGCTCATAACCACGCGGGTAAGTTCAATGGTCTTTACGCCGGATTGGCTGTATCCCGGCAGAGTGGCTTCATACCGGTCCGCCCCGCTTCCAGCCGCCGGATGCAGCACGCCGTCCGCTTGCACGGACTGGATGGAATGGACCGAATCTGTGGTCCCGGTGAAGAAAATCTTGACCGCTTCATGTTTCTCAACATACTGCTTCTCTGCCATTAGGTCCGTGATCTTCAGATTATACTGATCCAATAGCTGTATCGTAATTTCTTTGACCAGCACATCCTTCTCTTCATAGCTGCCATCCATCGCGCGGGCATAGTGCAGATAAATTTTCAAGTCATAGACCTCGTTGCGCTGCACGTGGAACCCAAAATTTTGTGTTCCGGGCGCTGTGATCTCCTCTCTTACCGTCTGGAGGCCCGCCGCTGCCGGTGTGCCCGTAAGCACGGTATATCCACTGATGAACGCATTGTCATAATCCACAATGTCAAAGGTCACATTCACTTGTTCCTGTTCAAAGTCATCTTCCGCTTGAAAACCAGAGACCGAGGGTACCGCCTTTAATATTTCTGTTTCCAAAGTAAAGGGCGCTTCCACCCGCGTCTGTGCGAATACTACATAGGATAATGCTAAGCTGTACTTCCCGGCGCTGCCATTTACTTCATAGGAAGCGGTGTAGCTTCCGTCCGCTTCCGTTGTCACCGGCAGTATCTGGTTATTGACCACGGCTGCCGTTACCGTATCTTCCCGGTTGTGTTGCAACCGGAACGTCAACTTTACCGTTTCCCCGGCTTCCACATGTTTTTGATCTACGGCTGCTTCTATCACACGGGCACGGGGCTTTGCTGCTACTGCCTCCGCATACAGCACCTGGTCCAAAGCCGCTCCCGCACTGCTCCCCGTATCGTAATTGGCCACTACTTCGATCTGGAATGCGCTTGTCAGTACATTTTGCAGCGGAAACTGTTCTTCCACTTGACCCGGACTTACCACTTTTTCAAATAGAATGGCCCCTGTTGCATCTTTTATGATGAGTTTACTCTCCGTCAGCACGGCATCCGCATCCTCAAGTGTAAAGCTGACGTGCAAGTTGTCTGCATGTTCAGAGATTGTCACACCGCTGGCCAAAGGCGCAGCCTTTGTCACAAGGACGGTTGCCGTATTGTCCTGATTCGGGGTGAATGTCTTCCCGTTATCCATGACGACAGACTCCACAGCCAGCGTCTTTTCCCCGGTTTCTGTAAAGGCCGGAAGCTCCGCCACATACCGGCTTTCCCGCAGAACGACCGGATAGGACGCCCCATTTATCCGGACGCTATCCACGCCATATCCGCCCGGGCTGGAAAAACGGAACCCAAGCAGAAACTTCTCATTCCTTGCTACCTCTGCCACTTCTTTCATATCCAACGAGTAAACCTTTACATCACCAAATGTGAACCGGTAGTCAGCATTTAGCCGCACCGTCTTTGTGACAGCGACCGTTTCAATAATGCCGCCGGAGCCGTCATCCAGTTCTCCAGAATCACGGCGGATATCCGCAAAGATATGCACGTTGTAATCGGTGTTTTTCTCCAGGGTCAGGGTAAATGCATTCTCACCGGCTGCGATAACCTCCTCTTGTACGATCTTACTGGTACCCACTTTTACGACACGCAGCCCTGCAGAGTTTATAGTGCCATCTGTATCATGTACATAGACATTGACTCGCATGCGGTTGGTATTACCCACCTGCTCCGTCCGGAAATCTAGAAACTCGGCCGGCGTTTTTAACACATCGATTTTTTGGGTAAAATCAACTGCCACTTCTGTTTCATTTTTCAAAATGACTTTTGAGATGTGCAGCTCTTTTACCCCCGCCTCGTTTATCGCCGGAAGCGTCACAAGATACCTGGAGTTCCCTTGGGGCACAGCTTCATATGGGGTATCGTTCACGACAACCTGTCCGGTTTCGGCGTCAGCGTCCGAGTGTATCACAAGTTGAAGGGCGATGTCTTTTCCCTTTTCCACATAAGGAGAGTCCATGGCAGACGCCAGCGATACCGTGTATTCTGTATGCGAGTCCGCTTTTTTTAATAACAGGGAAACATCGGTAACAGACAGTGTTTGATCCGTGTTCATATCAGCAGATTTTTGCTGGTTCTCTGACAGTTGCTCCAAAGAAACGAGGTGCTTTTCCAGCAGGATCACATCCGCTTCGTCAATGATACCATCTCCATTCAATTCCCCTTTTTTATTCAGCGCATACCCAGTGACTGCCAAAATGATGAGCAAGATTGCCAAGAAAATACCCAGAATCCAAAAACGGTAGTTACGGTATGGATGGATATATTCCCCGCACCGCTTCAAGAAACCGCTGATATCCCGTTTTAATGTCTCAAATGTTTCGCTATGAAAGCCATAGCCGTATCTGGCGAGGACAGCCCTCCCGGCAAATGCCAGCAGCACGAGAAGGGATATGCACAATGCGAGAACGAAGAGCGCAAACAAAGAATGGTTCTCCGCCCCTGCATTTTCGTTCTCCGGTTCCTGCTCCAACTCCGTCATATCATGAAATTGCTGGCTGCCGGATGACGGTCCGCCAGAGGGAGTATTATGCCAATGACTCCCGCCGGACGGCGCGCCATCCTGTGCAGTTCCGCCGGGATACCCGCTGTCAGCCAATTCGCCGCCGGATATCCCTGTATCGGGTGAAGCTTCGCCGGATGGCTTTTCGCCAGATGTCCCTGCGTTGGGTGAAGCTTCGCCGGATGGTTTGTTATCAGACGGAGCTCCCTGCGTCTCGGAGATGAGGTCTATCTTCACTGCGGAATCTGCTGGAAAAATGTCGTCTTTGCCCTGTGAGACAGAGACCTCTTTCACTCCAAGGTAGGACTCTCCTGCCCGGAAATCGTCCGAGGCCTTTAATGTCACCCGGAAAATTTCTTCCGCCTCTTTACTGCCCTTTCTGTGTATGGCAATAAATTCTCCCGTATTTTTATTATAGAAGA
This sequence comes from uncultured Clostridia bacterium, assembly GCA_938005345.1. Lineage (GTDB taxonomy): Bacteria > Bacillota > Clostridia > RUG12999 > RUG12999 > JAAWTG01. Next base: position 7,552 of record CALLNG010000256.1, on the reverse strand, counting down.
AATTCTCCCAGGAGTTGAACAGCTTAAAATCGCCGGCATCCAAATTTCCAAAGATGGCGTTATCATAGACAAACGTTCCTTTTACTACGTTGATTCCGTCTTTGACATCCGTATAGCCCAGCAAAGAGAAGGTATATTCTATCTCATCCCCATGCCAAACTGCCGTATGATTTACAGCACTTCCTGTTGATATCTCCTTCACCCCATCGGCATGAACGGAGACAGAGAATAATGCAAAAAATAGAAAATACACAATGAACCGCAACACATGCGCGCTTTTATCCTTCATGATTCATGCCCTCCATATTTTTTCTATCTTTCCCATTTCCCCTTTATTTCATCCATTTTTCCCTGCAAACCAAAAAAATTGCCCATCGATGAAAATAAGCAGCATTTACCATGGAATCAGCCCAATGGCCTTAGGATTTTCCTGCCCCGATTTTTTGTGCCATCCGCCAATTCCAGACACTTTTTTGTTGCATTGTTTGCCCAAAACGTGTATACTATACATAAGAAGTATTTTTATTAACATACAGGCGGGGTTCCTGCCCCCGCCTGCCAGGGTGCGGGCCTCCGGCTCCCAACCATTCCCGCAGGAAAGGAACCTAAGGCCCCCCGCAACAAAGGAGGTTTCGTCAAAGGTTGAATGAAAAATTAAAAGAGAAAATCAAAGAATCCCTGTCGAGTGTACTCCCGATTACCCTGATTGTGCTTGTGCTGAGCATCACACTGGTGCCGCTGGAGGTTGGAACGCTAGCCTTGTTTTTGACCGGGGCGGCAATGCTGATTGTGGGCATGGGCGTGTTTCAGCTTGGCGCGGAAATGGCCATGACGCCGCTTGGGCAGGGCGTGGGCAGCCGCCTTATGAAATCCAAGGGGCTTGCCGCCATTGTGTTGGTGAGCTTTGTGATGGGCGTAATTATCACGATTGCAGAGCCGGATCTGCAAGTGCTTGCCAATCAAGTAGCGTCCATTCCCAACCCGGTTTTGATTTGGACGGTAGCGGTGGGCGTAGGCATATTTCTGGTTGTGGCAGTGTTGCGTATTTTGTTTCACATTAGCTTGTCCAACCTACTGCTGATTTTTTACATACTGTTGTTTGTGCTGTCGTTTTTTTCGCCGGATGCGTTCACATCGGTGGCGTTTGACTCCGGCGGTGTGACGACCGGACCCATGACGGTGCCATTCATCATGGCGCTGGGCGTCGGCCTGTCTGCGGCGAGAAGCGACCGCGCGGGCGCAAGCGATAGTTTCGGCCTTGTCGCGCTGTGCAGCGTTGGGCCAATTATGATGGTGTTGCTGCTGGGCATTTTTTACAATCCCACCGACGCGGTCTATACGGCCACAGAAATCCCCACCATCACAACCTCCCGCGATGTGATAGCGCAGTTTGTCTGGGCGCTGCCCCACTATGGCAGAGAAGTAGGGATTAGCCTGCTGCCGGTGGCGGGCGTGTTTGTACTGTTTCAACTTATCACCCGCGCGTACCACGGCCGCCAAGTACTCAAAATGGTGGTGGGAATCGGCTACACCATTTTGGGCCTGATTTTGTTTTTAACGGGTGTGAACATTGGGTTTGCCCCGGTGGGCAGCTTGCTGGGCAGCGGCCTGGGGGAAAGCGCGTTTCGATGGCTGTTGGTGCCCATTGGCATTATCATTGGTTATTATCTGGTAAAGGCGGAGCCCGCGGTACAAATCCTCAACGAACAGGTGGAGGACCTCACGGGCGGCACCATCTCCCGGGAAATGATGAACCTGGCGCTTTCCGTGGGCGTTGCCTGCGCGGTGGCGCTTGCCATGGTGCGGGTGCTGACGGGTGTGAACATTTATTGGATTATCATTCCTGGCTATGCGGCGGCGCTGGTGCTCAGCCGCCTGGTACCGCCAGTGTTTGTGGGAATTGCGTTTGACTCGGGCGGCGTGGCGAGTGGACCCATGACCTCTACCTTTTTGCTGCCGCTTGCCATGGGCGCATGCGGCGCGGTTGGCGGCAATGTGGTGACGGACGCCTTTGGCGTTGTCGCGCTGGTTGCCATGGCGCCGCTCATTGCAATTCAAATTATGGGGCTGCTGTACGTGCGCAAATCTAAGGCAGCGGAGCAGCCTACACCGATACTGCCAGAAGAGGATACCGTCGTTGATATTGAGGAGGATTTTGAATGAGGATTCCACACGGGGAAAAATCTTCTGCGCCGCGGATGTTTGTGATGGTCACGCGGGTGGAAGAAGAAAAGAAATTAGAAAAAATCTTCGAGTCTATGCAGGTTCCCATCTGTTACCAGTGCCGGGGACAGGGGACCGCGAACTCGGAGATATTGGATATCTTTGGATTTGGCGGCACCAACCGGCTCATCACGATGGGATTTTTGCCCAAGTTTGCAGTCGGGGAACTGTTTCAAAAAGTAGGACAGCAGCTCGCGTTTCATCAAAAGGGCGGCGGGATTGGCATCACCATTCCCATTACCGGCCTGCAAACGCCGCTGTTTCATATGTTGAATGAGGAATCACGCACGGCTATGGAAAAACAAATCAAGGAAAGGATCGAACGCGATATGGCGGAATTACAGGAATCGTCAGGATACAATGTTATTTGGGTGTCCGTTGCTGCGGGGTACAGCGACGAGGTATTTGAGGCGGCAAAAACCGCGGGGGCCAAAGGTGGAACTATTTTGCGCGGACGGCGCCGCAACTCCCAGCACACAAGCCAGCATTTTGGCATTCCCCTACAGGAGGAACAGGATTTTGTCATGATTGTGGTGCCCAGGGAAATCAAAGGCCAGGTAATGAATGCGATTTGCAGCTCCTGCGGCCTGCATACCCCGGTCCACGGGACAGTGCTGTCCCTGCCGGTAGACGAAGCATTCGGGCTGGAGGAATAAACGCGCCGGCGGCGCGCGTTTTGAAAAAGCGAAGGGCGGGGCAACACCAAAAGAAACTACAAGCAGACGCGATCAAAAAATTGGTGGAACAAGGGACAGTAACCATGACAAAGCCCACTCAACATACGCTGTCCCGGCGGGCGGTATACAGGCGGGCGCGTCATTCCGGCGGGGTGGCTGCGGCTCAAAATTGCCAGCCTTACACAGAGCACGTATCACATGCAGCAAAGCATTTACGACGCATGCATCCGGGTGCAAATTCCCTGGCATGATGGCCGGTTGCGGCTAATCTGCTGGATTTGTGCACAGCAAAACACGCTGGTGGTGCAGATGCAAAACACCGCCACAAGGGAAGCGAAATGGGACATTAGCATGATGCCGGGCGAATATGGCGTATACGAAGTGACCGGTTATGAGGATGGATACACTGTAGACGCAGTGTGGTTCACGTACGGCGCGGAGCCATACAACGTGCCGGGCAAACGGATAGTGGCCGCGTCTACGGCTGTCAGCACCACAGTGCGATTGGAACTGGACAGAATGTCAAATAAGGGCGCGCAACACGCTGGAGCTAAAGGAATATTTGCTTTACAACGCCAATGCTTACTGCGAATATGTGCAGATGCGGGCGCGTGTGGGCTGCGATGCGGATAAAACCTACCGCGCCATGATACAGGGCTGCAATATCAGTTATCCCAACCGGTATATGACCGCGCATGGCGGCGGCATTGAGGATTTCAGCGCCACTCCTGCCGGCATACAGGAAATGATGCTGCAAAGCCATGAGGGGTGATTCGGATTTTCCCCTGTTGGCCGATGGATAAAGACGCATGGTTTACCCAGTTGCGGGCCTATGGCGCGTTTTTGGTTTCCGCGCGGCGGGAAGGCGGCGCGGTGCGCTATGTGGAAGTGGCCAGTGAAAAGGGGAAAGCGTTGGTGGTGCAAAATCCCTGGGACTGCGCACGTGTTATGGTGAACGGCAAGGAAATGGATCCCTGCCGGCAGCCTCGTCTGCACTTGGCGGCCCAGCCGGGCGACAAAATCGTGCTGCATATTTCAACAAAAGGGACTAGCGGCCCATCGTGTGCATCCCTGTAGCAAGGCGTTCCGCCCTATAGGGTGTATTTTGTCAGGCATATCTCCTGACAAAATACGTTTTTAGTACAAAGAAACTTGCGGACCCTTTGAAATCCCAGAGGGGAAGTAGCCGTGTCATAATAGCAGCACTATGACGATTAGAATATAATAGAGTAGGGCCACTGCCGTTTCATTGCGGCAGTGGCCCTCTTTTGATTAGGTGGTTCTGTTCTAGCCGCTCTATGTTCGGCGGGCGGCCTTTTTCATTTTCCTTATGGCAATGGTAGGCGGCGCAGCGCCTCCCGGCCCTCTTCATGGCCTTCGTCGTACAGCGCCAGCAGCCCCGGAACGTCGTTTCCAGTGGTGCTGCCGTCGCGCAGCGGCTGCTGCGGGCGAATCAACAAGGCTTTCCCTTCCCGCTCCAGCTGTTCGCACAGCGCCAGCTGCCGGTTGTATACCTCGTGGCGGTTAAGCAGCGCACGTACCAACTGCGGATAACGGCGGTATGCCAGCTTGAGCGCCGTTTTGTGGGCAAACGGCGGTTTGACATACCCTTCGTTGCGCGTTAGTACAATGACGTGGAACGTGTTGCCATCCGCAATGGACTGCTCAATGGGAATGGGAGAGGCGATGCCGCCGTCCAGCAGCCGCAGCCCCTTGTAATGCACAATGGGCGATAGAAAAGGCACGGAAGCGGACGCAATATTGGCCTCCATGCGGGGCGTGACATCCTGCTTTTCAAACCATACTGTCTTTCCGCTGTCGCAGTCAAACGCGCCTGTCAATAGACGCACATCGCACTGGTGAAAGGTGTCCCAGTCAAAAAAGATATGCTGCTGCGGCACGGTGCGGAACACAAACTCCATGCCGAACAACGAGCGGTGCAGCAGCAAGTTGCGCTTGCTGACATAGCGGTGGTCTCCCACATAGTGCTCTACAATCTGGCGGCTGCGCAGCCGCTGCCCTGACAGATAGGTCAGGGCGTTTGCAGCGCCAGCCGACACGCCGATGATGTAGGGAAACATGATGCCTTTGTCCATAAAGGCCTCAAATACACCGGCGCTGTAAAATCCTCTGGTTCCGCCGCCCTCGCATACCAAGGCATATCCCTTGGGCAGCATGGTTTGCGGCAGTTTGCCCGCAATGGGCGTATGGGTATACACTGTCTGTTCCATAACTTGCTCCTTTTGTTTTGCTTGTGTTGCCGGGCCTCCGTCCGGAGCGGCCGGCTCTCTGTCTTGCTGTTGTTACACTTCGCTGTGTCCACCATGCACACCGTGATGGTGCCCGCCGCAGTGGTGCCCGCCACAGTGGTGTTCACCCTCGCTGTGTTCGCCGCAGTGGTGCGCCCCCTCGTGGTGGTTACACTGTGCGTCCGGCTGGTAGTCCAGCGTGCCGTTCAAAAAGGCGCGCACGCTGTCATCCGCATTGCCGCTCACGCCGGGATACACCTGGATGTTGGCCTCTGCCAACGCCGCCCGTGCGCCGCCGCCAATGCCGCCGCAAATCAGCGCCTGCACACCGTGCTGCGCCAAAAATCCAGCCAGCGCGCCATGGCCAGCACCTTGTGTCAGGACCACTTCGCTCGTGGTAATGGTTCCGCCATCCGTTTCATAAAATTTGAATTGCTCGGTATGGCCAAAATGTCCAAAGACCATGCCATTGTCATAGGGTACTGCTAGTTTCATAGGGGTTCCTCCTTCGATTGCATAGCGGCAGATCTGCTGCCGCTGTTTTTGGCAGCCTTTGCCGCAGGGCCCGCGTCCATGTTGGCAAAGAACATAGTCGCCGCCGGAAATCACCAGGCGCTTTCCATGCACCAGCGCGTCGGCAAGCGTGCGCCGCGCCGCATCATAAACACCCTGCACCGTCGTGCGGGAAACGCCCAGCAGCCCGGCGCATTCCTCTTGCGTCAGACCCTCCAGGTCAATCAGCCGTACGGTTTCATATTCGTCCATTTTCAAAACTGCCGTTTCGTGTTCCAGCGGCGTTTGTGGGAAAAACGCGCGGTTTTGCGGTTCGCAGCAAACCCGCCGTTTTTTTTGCGGCCTTGGCATAGAAATCCCTCCATTTCCGGCATATGTCAAATATAGTATAGCATAATTTCCGGCATATGTCAAGAATAAAGCCAACAGCTTTTTAGGAAAAAGATTGCTGCCCCGTTTCTGGTTGTACGCCGCTTCTTAATCCATGGAGGAGCGGTCTGTGTTTCCGGGCAGAGCACGCCGTGTATAGAGAGAAGCAGTAAAAGGAGGAGAGGCCGCAGGCCTCGGGGGACATGATTACACAGCGGGCAGTGACACGGTAAGAACCTTGATGCGATGATTATACAGACGGCTGCATATCTGCCCTGCCCTGTTGATGAAGCGAAAAGCACTAAAAAACAGTACAGGCCCGGACATGCGCCGGGCCTGTAATACCTCTTTGTGATAATCTAGTTCCGGAAGCCAGCATGCAGCCGTTGCTCCGCGTTTTTGATCCGCTCCGCGCTGGGCGGTGCGACATCCTCCAGCGAATAGGGGATTTTTAAGTTTTCCCACTTAAATTTGCCTAGCGTGTGGTAGGGCAGCACCTCCACACGCTGCACGTTGGACAGCGTGTCAATAAACGCGCCCAGCGCGTCCAAATCCTCGTCAAAGTCCGTGTGTCCCGGCACCAATACATGCCGAATCCATACGGGTTTCCCAATGTCCGAGAGATAGCGTGCCATGTCCAGAATGTTGGCGTTGTCAAATCCGGTCAAATCCTTGTGCCGCTGCGCATTGATTTCCTTCAGGTCCAGCAGCACCAGATCCGTTGCTTCCATCAGCGCTTGAAACTGCCCAAAAAAGGGTTGCTCCCTCGTGAAGGGGTTGCCCGCCGTGTCCAGCACCGTGTGCACGCCTTTCGCCTTAGCCTTTTGAAACAATGCGGTCACAAACTCCAGCTGCAACAGCGGTTCCCCGCCGCTGACCGTGATACCGCCTTCCGCGCGCCAATACGACCGGTAGCGCAGCGCGCGGGCCAGCACCTCGTCCGCTGTCAGCGTTTCCCCGTCGGACAGTGCCCAGGTGTCAGGATTGTGGCAGTAGCGGCAGCGCATGTGGCACCCCTGCAAAAATACCAGGAAGCGCACGCCAGGGCCGTCCGCCGCGCCAAAGCTTTCCATGGAATGAATCCGCCCAGCAGGATTTTCCCCGCCGCTTTGTGGATACTTCCCGTCCGCTGCGGCGTACGCCCCGCCGCCCTGCAACGCTTCTCCGCCGCCTAGCGGGCTATTCTCACAGGGACGCATGGCAGGTTCTCGCAATTACGTCCAGCTGCTGTTCGCGCGTCAAATCAATGAATTTAACTGCATAGCCGGATACGCGGATGGTAAAGTTGGCGTATTCTTCTTTTTCCGGATGTTCCATTGCGTCAATCAGTTTTTCTTTGCCGAACACATTGACGTTGAGATGGTGTGCGCCGCGGTCAAAATAACCGTCCATGACGTTAACCAGGTTGGTCACCTGTTCCGGCTCATTGTGGCCCAGCGCATCCGGGTTGATGGTCTGGGTATTGGAAATGCCGTCCAGCGCCCACTCGTAAGGAAGCTTGGTCAGAGAGTTCAGGGAAGC
>CALLNG010000255.1 GCA_938005345.1 uncultured Clostridia bacterium | reverse complement strand
CATTTTGTCAGATATGCTGTAGATGGTGTGTGGACTCCGTGGGAATACGTAAATCCCCCCATGCAGTTGGGCGTCGAGTACCGCACCGTGGAGCAATACAACAGCAAACCTGTGTATGCCAAAGCAATTAGATTCGGCCAAGCACCGAATGCCACATACAAAGACGTCTCTCATGGGATAGAGAATTTCAGCCAGTTGGTCTCCTATACCGGGATGCTGGACGGTGCGAATTTAATACAAAATTCCATGGTTGACAATATCAGAATTAACGCCTCTACTATCCGGCTCACAACGAACACAGATGCGTCCGAATGCTATGTGTATCTGACTTTATATTACACAAAGACAACCGATTAGGCAGTCTCCTTCATATATTTCAGCAAAGCATGGCTTTCGGTGGTTGCCTGGGTTGCGTATAAATACAAATAGATTTTATCTTCGGTTTCGATATGGTACGCTTCTGCGGCACAATGGAATACAAGTTCAGTAGACCCATTATTGTAGTAAAACGGGGAAGCCTGACGGTGTCCATTAACATTCGGACCATGCATCCCTACACAGGACACAATCCAATCCACTGAAACTGGAAGAATAACAGTTTTCATCGTTTCGGCTTCCAGTGCCCCGCAACTCACAAGCTGCATATAGACTGGCTTGCCGTTATGACGTTCAGCGGTGCGGTACTCAACGCCGATTTGCATGGGGGGATTGATCCACTCCCAGGGGGACCACGCTTGCGGACCGTTGCTGTAATAACGAGTAGCGATGCATCCATGGTAACTAGCATTAATTCCGTAGTATACTTGAGCAATTCTGTTTCCTTCGCTGCCAGACAGGACCAAAAGCGGAGAAAATCCCGCGCCAATATCGGCAGGGCCATTTTGATAGGTGCCAGCGATGGTATAGAAACCGCTTTTTGTTGCTGTATTCAGGTCACTAATGACGGGGCCAAAGGTTCCCAGCCCATATCCACTAGGCGCCTTATTCGACAAGGGCGGCTAAAGACTAAAAAGGAGAGCAAATAATGAAAAAAATCACATACCAGTTGGCAACAGAAGTAAACAAGGGACCGCTAGAAGAGCCAGACTTTGAAACCGTGCTATCCGGTGTAGAGATTACCTGCTTGGATAGCAAATTAACGGACAATCTTGCCCTTGCAAAAGCTGAAGCTTACCAAGGAGAGGTGTCTGTAGAGGATGCCGGGCCGGACCCAGCGCCGTCTGGAGATCTGGAACAGCGGGTGACCGCCGTTGAGACCGGGAAGGCGGACAGGACAGAGGTGCAGGCTGTATGGGATCAGATGGCAGCAGCTTATCAGGAAGGAGTGCAGAACGCATGACAAGTCAGGAATTTGTGCTTGATGTGATGCGCGCCCAGGGCAAATCCGATGCACTGGATCTCCGCACACGAGCACCCGAACTGGATGGCACGGCCCTCATTGCCGAAGAGGCCAAGGTGCCCCAGTTCAATGGCTCAAAAGATTACTCCAGTTGGGTGGCCGGAGCGCCGGTTTGGGAGGAGATAGATGGTGAGCGGCAAATATTTACGCTAATTACACCACA
>CALLNG010000254.1 GCA_938005345.1 uncultured Clostridia bacterium | reverse complement strand
CATCCGTTATTTTCCTTGGTAGTGTATCCCATGGGTAATCATTTACTAAAGTGGCACGAAGGGGCTTGGTTTGTTTCCCTGTGAATGTATGAATGGTACCCTCTAATGGCTGTTCCTGAAGATAATAAGAATTATCTGAAATTGCCACCATAACTAGTTCCGCATTCTGTCCAGTGTACTTTTCTGCATCCAACTCAAGACTTTGCAGAAGGGTTGCATAAACCTCATCTTCGAGGAACTGAATATCAAGAGAAAGCTCCCCCGTCATACGGGATTCATCATAGTCCATAAATGGTCCAAACCGTTTTGAAAATGTATTGTCCACTGTCCCCATATCAAATTCACAAACAAAAGATGATAGTGCTTGACGGGTGCTTTCTGTAACACCTGTTGCTGCTTTTAGCATATGGTATAACACAAGTAGATCGTTGTCGCTCATATTATTGTTATCTTCCGTATAAAACACGACATCATAGTCCGTTACCACCTTTGCCTGCTGCCCTATTTGATTCAGATATTCGCCAAAGGAATTGGCAGACACGAACAGTACAACACTTAATGTAAGCGATAGAATAATACTGCGATAGCGGCGTTTATTTCTTTTAAAATTCTTAGTTGCCAGCATTCCCGCTAGACCATAAATTCGCTGGGTCAATTTTGATGTCCGAATGTCTTTGAGCTCCACCTTAACTTCATTTGTCTGGTAAATACATTCCATCACAGATAAGCCAGCAGCTTTTCGGGCCGGAATAAAGGCCGATATCAAAATCGTCAAGAGGCTGATAACCGCCGCAAACATAAGTATCGGAACAGATACCTTCAATGTTAATGGCACATTGTCATACAAAACGTGTGCAAAGTTTTGGGTCACAAGAGAAAGCACGAATTGTATACTTGGAATGCTTACCAGAATACCAACCGGGATACCGATTGCTCCAATACACATTCCCTCAAACAGCACGGAATACCGAAGCTGTTTTTCCGTAGCACCAACGGACATAAGAATACCAAGCTGATGCATACGCTCATTCAGGGATATGTCAAAGGAATTATAAATTAAAAAAACGGAACCTATCAAAACCAGCGCAATCAAGATGCCGCCTATCGAATATAACAAAGCATTAAATATTTTATCGTCTGAAAGTCCCAGAAACCGAAGTACTTCTCCATTCAAAGCATATTCATGGCCGTTAGCCACCTCTTCTGCATATGAGTGAACCTGCCAGGGATTTTGGAGTGTTACAAACGCACTCAAGCTATTTTCCGAATTTACTGCATCTGATAACGTTATCAGGGTATATCCTGGAGCTGTAACGTTTTCAAATGATGGCCTTTCACAAATTCCAACAACCGAATAAGTTTTTTCTGTCACGGGTTTAAGTGTTTCTTCCGCTGTTTCTGATCCATCAGAACGATATGGATCTAGTTGACTAAGAGTTTTAGTGCCACTCAAACGGGAGTCAACCGGTAAAGTAATCGTATCGCCAACTTTAATTTGTACTCCACCATTTGAGGCAACATGGGATGGAATAAGAATTTCGCTGCTAGATTCCGGAATTCTGCCGGTAATGAGGTTGATAGGTACTGTTTGAAACGTTTCCTTGTAGAATCCTGCTATAAAAAGATAAGGTTTATCAGGATTTTTACCGTGCTCAAGCAACGCATAACCAACATTTTCAAACGCCGTTGTATGAACAACTCTTTTATCTTGAATTTGCTGCTGTATAAAAGCAGCGTCAACATTCGAAAATTCAACATGCCAATCTCCATATTTTTGTAGCGCACCGTTTACCATATATTGTTGCAGAGACAAAGCAAACGTGGCAACTGCTGTAATCAAGGCAGTAGACAAAATCACACCAATTATTGTGACAAGTGTGCGTGTACGGTTATTTTTTAGCTCTTGCAGCGCAATTTTATTGAAAATATTCATAAGCGCACCGCCTGCCTCTCATCACGAACCACTTTCCCGTCCGCAATTGTCATAATACGTTCCGCCTGCAGCGCAATGTTTTCATCGTGGGTCACTATGATTAACGTCTGATGATACTTTTTATGACTCTCTTTCAAAAGATGCATAATTTCCTGTCCATTTCGGCTATCCAGACTACCGGTAGGTTCATCTGCTAACATAACAGCTGGGGCGTTCATTAACGCGCGCCCAATGGCAACTCGCTGTTGCTGGCCGCCTGATAATTGATTGGGCAAATGCGTCTTTCTTTCCTGTAGTCCAAGCAAATTCAGCAATTCATTTAACCGTTCTTGATTGACATTTCGCCGATCCATCAAAACAGGCAATGTAATGTTTTCTATTACATTTAGTGTCGGGATAAGATTGTGAAACTGATAAATAAGGCCCACCTGTCTTCGGCGAAAAATGGCAAGCTTTTCTCTACTTTGAGCATATACATCCTGTCCGTTAAGAAATACTTTTCCACTAGTCGGTGTGTCCACCCCAGCTATTATATGCAGCAATGTAGACTTGCCGGAACCAGAGGAACCCATGATGGCAATAAATTCCCCTTCTTCAACTGCGAGAGAAATATCATCTAATGCAGCAATCTGATTTTCTCCTTTACCATACAGTTTACATAAATGTTCTACTTTTAAAAACTCCATTATGTGAGCCTCCTTTCTAGTAGTTACTCATATAATAGACCTTTTTCCTTACATTTTTGTGACTTTTGAGTGAGAGATTTGTCACTTTGGAAAACGGATGGTAAACACCGCTCCCCCCTGAGGGTGATTTTTCGCAGTTATTGTCCCGCCTTGGCGTGTGATAATCGTCTTACATAACGCTAATCCAATTCCATATCCTGCAGCACTCGAATGGTTTCCGCGATAAAATCTGTCAAACAAATGGGGCAGTTCTTCTTTATCAAAACCTGATCCGCTGTCGCGAAAGCAAATCTCCGTAAAGAGTAGGGTGTTTTCACAAATAATTTCAATCGTTCCACTATTCCCTATACTTTCAATACAATTTTTCAAGATATTTTGCACAGCCTCGGAAAGCCAGCCAAAATCTCCGACCAATTCAGCTTTAGTGGGAATACGCTTTTGAATGACGATATTATGTAGTTCCAACGAGATAAGAAAGGGACGAAGTGCGGCATTGATTAAGTGGTCGACTTCTATCTTTCCACTTTGAAAAGTTACGACACCTGCGTCCAATCGTGACAATTTTAATAGAGCCGAAATCAACCAATCCATCTGTAATAGTAATTCATCCATTTCCCGCAGCAATTCTTTTTGTTCTTTTTTCTCCGAGCTGTTTTTTAACAACGAAACCATAAGATTGGCGCAAGTAAGCGGGGTACGGAGCTGGTGTGCTATATCCGCCAGCGAATCGGCAAGATATTCTTTCTCCCTTTGCAATGCAGCGTTTTGTTCCCGAATACGCAATGTCATTTTAGCAACTTCACTTTGCAAAATAGAGATCT
>CALLNG010000253.1 GCA_938005345.1 uncultured Clostridia bacterium | reverse complement strand
CGGTGACCTGCCCCGTGGGCCGGCAGCTGTTCCGGAAAAAGGATACGAAGTACGGAACCGTCTACTCCAGCCGGGAGGCCTGCCGAACCTGCCCCAACCGCTGCACCGATTCCAGGAAACCGAAGCACGTCAACGTCGGCCGAAACAGCGTCTACGTGCCCGTCATTATGTACGGCGACCCGCGCTTCCCCCTCCAGCGGATTCCGGACGTGATCCAGCACTCGCCGCACAACAATTTCGGCAGATTAAAGCGCGCCGAAAAGCGCGTCATGGTGTTCATCCGGCGGGACATTCGAAAGCAGAAGCTCCGCCAGCAGACCAGCGAGCATCCCTTCGGCACCATCAAGCACTACGACGACGGCCGCCATTTCCTTTGCAGAGGCAAGGAAAAGGTCACCGCCGAATTCGCGCTCTCGGCGCTGAGCTACAACATCCGAAGAGCCATCGCCCTCTGCGGCGGCGTTCAGAAGCTCATCGAATGCTACCGCAGAATCGCTATGCCAAAAATCAGAAAAATCGCGGAATTCTGAGGGGAAAACCCCTCTTTTGCTACGCAAAATTCACCCCTACAGGGTTAGGAAACGCAGACCGCGCAGTCCCACCCAGCATGCAGCAAGCCGCCCCAAACCACCGCTGCCGAGAGCGGGCTCCGGTATTTCCTCAAAACAGGAAAAATCTTGTCCAAGTGGCTCCAATAATTCCTGAACCATTTCTGTCAATCCCAAATTGAGCAGATTTTGATAGATGCTTCGTCCAATTAAGAATTCTGCGGATAAATAACAAACTTGTTTTCCATCATAATGGAATTGTTTACTCCAACTATCTTCTATTTCCGTTAATACAGCTTTCGATATAGCATAATGAAGCTGCGGAATAGATGCCGTTTCGGGTGCGACAGCAAATTCGGCTTTTAAGATAGTATTCATCGTTTGAGAGAATTCTTCTTTGCGAACCATGGAAACCACTGCCTTTCCTTATTTATGTTATAAAAGTGGGATATACGGAATTGTTTGTATGAGCAAAAGGGGATCTATTATTTAATACTACCTACTACACCGTCCATATAAAACCGATAGGCGGTGCAGTTCTTCAGCCAGAGCGCGGGAAAAGTCTTCCTGCTGCATCCGCCAACTCCAGTTTCCTCCGATCACAGACGGCGTATTCATTCGTGCGCTGTTATCTAGACCAAGTAAATCCTGCATTGGAATTATGGCAATATCTGAAACACTGGCATAGGCGCCGCGGATAAATGCATGGCTCAAGTATTCTCCGGGCAATTTGCAAAGGTAAGCTTCTGCAAATGCAACGGTTTCTTTAGCCGCGGTTTTTCTCCATCCTTCCACTGTATCGTTATCGTGCGTGCCTGTGTAAACGATAGAGTGACAGGTATAACGGTGGGGAAGATAATCACTTTCCTCATGAGGGTCAAAAGCAAAAAGGAGAACCTTGGTGCCGCAGATTCCAAGAGTTTCACGTAGTGCAATTACACTTGGTGTCAAGAATCCTAAATCCTCTGCAATAATAGTAAGTTCGGGCAGTTGACGCTGTACTTCCTGGAAAAGCGCACGACCTGGTGCAGGATACCATTTCCCATTTTCAGCGGTTTCATCACCCGCAGGAATCCCCCAAAATTCATCAAAACCGCGAAAATGGTCAATACGGACACAATCATATAATCTACTGCATTGACGCAGCCGCCTAATCCACCAATCAAACTTGCGGCTTTCTAGAGCAGGCCAGTTATAGACAGGATTTCCCCATAACTGACCCGTATCAGAAAATGCATCGGGAGGGCACCCTGCTACTAGTATGGGTTTCCTTTCGGCATTCAACATGAAAATTTCTGGGTTGCTCCAAACATCACAACTGTCATAGGACACATAGATAGGAATGTCTCCAATGATAGTAATTCCGCTATTTTGAGCATACGTACGAAGAGAGTCCCATTGCCGGAAAAATAGATACTGTACGAATTGCCAAAATGCAATTTCCTGCGCATAGGTTTGACAGGCTTGGGAAAGGGCAGCATTGTCCCGTTGTTTATATGGCTCTTCCCACATGTGCCACGGTGTACCTTGATGCGCTTGTTTTAGTGCCATAAATAGCGAAAAATCGTCTAGCCAATATCGGTTTTTATGAACGAATTCCTGCACCTGGTTGTGGATTTTTTCATAACCATGAGAAAAAGCAGTGCGCAGCAAGGCATAGCGCGATTCATATAACTGAGAATAATCCACATTTTTCCCAAAGGACTCCGGCAATGGAAGCTCTTCTTTTGGCAGGAGCCCCCAGTCGCATAGAATATCCAAATCAATAAAATATGGATTTCCAGCAAAACTGCTTGCAGACTGATAGGGAGAATCTCCAAAACCGGTGATGCCTAATGGAAGAACCTGCCAATAGGATTGTCCGCTTTCTTTGAGAAAATCGATAAACGAATAGGCGCTTTTTCCAAATGTACCAATTCCATACGGAGATGGGAGGGACGAAATATGCAGTAAAATACCACTGCCGCGTTTCATAATAAATTTCTCCTTTTCGATAGTTTTCCCTATTATATCAATTCTTTTGTGGGAATACAAGAGCATTCCTGAAAGAATTCGACAGATAGGGTACTCCATATTAGCAGCTTATGATGAAGGTATGCTATTGTTACCAGTTTTATAAGCCGGAGTAAACCCGTATTAAAAAGGAGTTATATTTACGGACGCGCAGGAATTCGTTCCATTGCTTCTGCCATTTAGTATGAGTTGACACGCAAAAAATATACAAATATAGAATTTTTCATAACTGGTAAAAATGATTGACAAAGATAGGGAATTTATGATAATATTAAAAGAGTATCTATATCATAAGAACGAAACCGTTTCATGAAAACAGCGGGAGCGTTTGCAAAAACGATGGAGGAATTGCTATGAATACGTTACTTGTCTTTTGTTGGATTCTGGCATTTGGCGGTGTGGCACTCATCTATTTAGTGCCATGGATTATTTCCCTTGTTAAAAAACAAGAAGCGCCGGAAACAACACAATATTTGATAAAAGGAGCCGGTGTTGTTTGCAGCGTGGTAGGAATGCTTATATTATTTGTAAAAGGCGGATTAAACTAAAGACAAAGGAAGGAATTGGTTAGCAATGCATAAAACACAACTTGGAAAAACGTATGACCCATCTCAATTTGAAGACCGAATCTATCAAACCTGGGAATCAAAAAATTATTTTAAGGCAGATCCAAACAGTGAAAAAGAACCGTTTTCCATTGTAATCCCACCGCCCAACGTTACGGGACAGCTGCACATGGGGCATGCACTAGATGAGACTATGCAGGATATTCTGATTCGTTATAAACGGATGGCGGGGTTTGAGACGCTTTGGGTGCCGGGGACGGACCATGCGGGTATTGCAACACAAATCAAGGTGGAAGAAGATTTGCGCCTCAATGAAGGGTTAACACGGTACGATTTAGGACGGGAAGCCTTTTTAGAACGGGTATGGGATTGGAAACACCGCTTTGGAACACGTATTACGAAGCAATTAAGAAAAATAGGCTGCTCCTGTGATTGGTCCAGAGAACGTTTTACCATGGATGAAGGTTGCTCCAAAGCAGTAAAAGAGGTTTTTGTCAATCTATACGAGAAGGGATTAATTTATAAAGGTAACCGCATCATCAACTGGTGTCCCCACTGCATCACCGCCCTGTCCGACGCCGAGGTCGAGTATCTCGACAAGCCCGGCCATCTCTGGCACCTG
>CALLNG010000252.1 GCA_938005345.1 uncultured Clostridia bacterium | reverse complement strand
CCACCGCCGCCGGACTGCGTGCCGTTGATGGCAATGGTTTTTTCTGCTGTGATGCTTTCATCCGCTTCCAGCGTTGCTTTCAGTGTAACCGTACCGCTGCTGCACGGCGCGTTGATGTGCAGCACGCCGTTTGTATCAATGCCAACGCCCGCAATGCTGGCGCTCAGGGACCACTTGATGCCTTCTGCTGCTTGCAGCTCCTGCCCGTA
The DNA here is from genome assembly GCA_938005345.1 of uncultured Clostridia bacterium. Lineage (GTDB taxonomy): Bacteria > Bacillota > Clostridia > RUG12999 > RUG12999 > JAAWTG01. Next base: position 8,941 of record CALLNG010000252.1, on the reverse strand, counting down.
CTGGTCCACGGTTTTCGCCGTGTAGGGGCTGGATACATCCGAATTGCCCACGCTCAGGCCGCTTGCACCCTCAATTTTCAGCGTGGTAACCTGCCGGTTTGTTTGCAGCGTTACCGCCGCCTGCGCCGCTTTGCCACCGCAAGCCGCTTTGACGGTCACGCTTGTCAAGGTATGCGCTTTTTCTGTGATGGTCAGTTTTGCATAGGTCTTGCCGTCTTGCTGCACGGTTTCCAGCTTCATTTGGTCTTCCGGAATGCTTTCCACCAGGCTATACACCATTTCTGGTGCGTCCGCCACAACCTGGCCGTCTTGGTCCAGCGCCTCGGCCAGCAGCATTACGCTGGCGGTCTGGCCCGGCTGCGGAACCGTTACGGCCGTTTCCGGCGCTTCGCTGAACGCCACGCTGTCCAGCGTCACGCCGCTAAATCCTGCCGTCAGCGTTACCGCGCCCGCCGGCATGGTAAACGTCAGCGGGTTTTGCATTTGCTGCTCCTGTGTCAGCGTAATGCCTTCCGCGCTCCAGCCCGTAAATTTGCACAGTTCCTGCGGCGCAGCCTGCACCGTCACCTCGGTGCCTTCCTCAAACGCTTCGCCTTCCGTCACCACCTGAACGCTGCCCAGCGTTTCATCCGCGCTTTGCGCCGTCACAGTATAGGTGGGCCGCACAACGTCCATTTCCGTAATATACATGCCGTAAACAACGGCAACCATGCTGCCGGAAGCTCCGGTATTTCCGTAGACATCCATGCCTGTGAGCTGGCTGGACTCCATGGCCAGCGCCAGGTTTTCCGCCAGACGGGTGCAGTCTGAAAGCGCCGGAGGCGTGCCAACGTCATTTACAGAAGCATAATCGCCCGCCCATGCGTCCATCTTTTTGGTTTTCATGTCAATTTCAATCCGGACATAAACGGGCGCGCTTGTCGCGCTGGGCAGTGCGTGCGCCGTACCAATCAATTCGCCGTCTGCGTCGCGCAGCGACAGCGTTTGGCTGGCCAAATCCGCCCGCACGGTGAACACTGTACCGTCATTGCCCGTGAATACATAGTCCAAATAGCCGCTTGGCTGGCCTAAGTAGTTGTTCAAATCCAGTTCTATTGCATATTTCCCGCCGGACAAAACCGGAACGCTGGGATTGATATTGGTCGGCGTCACAAAGTCGTAGCTCGTGGCTTTACAATAATTCTTTCCAGTACGGAAATTGCTGATAATACCCATTTTGCCAAGCGTCCAGCCGCTTTCTGCTGTTCGGAGCAGATTGTTGTCGTAGGAATAGCTGGTGGACGTATCCACTGTGATGCCCGCCTCGGATTTGAGCCAGCTTCCCTGCAAATCTTTGTTGGCTCCAGTTCCGGAATCGGAAACGCCGGGGTCGGCAATTTTGTAGGCTGCGAAAATATCGTCCGCATCAAAGGAGATGTCCGGGCCGTCTCCCGGTTCCGGGCCTGGCTCCTGCGTCCCCGACGTGGTCAGCGGCGCGGACAGGGCCACGCTTTCTTTGCCGAACGATTCCTGTGCATACAGGTTCACAGTGTATTCCGTGCCGGCCTGCAGCCCAGTGATGGAATACGTCACGGTATCTGCCATGGTCGAAATGCCTTGATACCAATCCGGAAAATACAGTTTGTTGCTCACCGTTGCGCCGCCTGCGTTTTCTTTGACTTCCACGCGGTAGGAGTAGACGAAATTGTCATGCGTGGCGGCCGTCGCGCTGATGGTCGCGCCCGTTTCGGAAATGCCGCTGACGGTAAGCTGCGCGTCCTGCGGAAATGCAGGCGCGGTGCGCGCGTCCGCCCGCGCGCCGGTATAGGTAAACTGCGCTTTGTCAATGGGCAGCGGAATCACCCAGTCTTCCGCCAGTTTTTCGCCCGTTGTCGCATCCAGGCGCTGGATGGTGATGTCGTCCGATGTCACATCCACAATCATGCCCTGCCCGATATCGTTTGCGCCGGACGGACGGGTACCGCCCTCTTTGCCGCTCTCCAGTTCCACATACGCAATCGCGCTGGTCGCCACTGCGGTATAATCCCCTTGGTAAATGGAGCGTTCATCCTGCAGCGGAAAATGGGAGTGTCCGGAGAAATGTACCACTTGGGGATAATTTGCCAAAATGTCCAGCAGCTGGTCATTGCCCCATTCATCGCTGGTGAACACGGTTCCTTTCATGTTTTCGTGCGTGGTGACAAAAATCGGCGCGCCTGGCGTATCCGCCGCCGCGGCAGCAAGCTGCTGTTCAAACCACGCAATCGTTTCCGGCGCGTAGTATCCTTCCATGGTCTCGTCCTCCGAGCTCAGCCCGATGAACCAGAACCCGCCCACCTTTTCGGCAAAGTTGGGGGAATCCACGCCCATTTTTTCGTTAAACCGTTTGATGGCGGTGACCGCGTCATGTCCGCCGCCGGTTAAATATCCGGTCCAATAGTCATGGTTGCCCATGATGTGCAGCATTTTGGGCCGCTCGCTTGCCACCGGATATACCTTTTCAAACAGTGCCAAATATTCGTCATAGGCCGCCGCTTCCGCCGCGTCCGTCATATCGCCCGGCACCAAAATCAGTTCCACGCCTGCTTGCTTAAACTGTTGCAGCATACTTTCCGTGCGGGCAAAGCGGTCCGCCGTCGCGCCTGCGCGCAGCTGATGGTCGCTCATCACACCAAATTTCAAGGTGCCGTCCGGCGCAGGTTCTTCGCCTGCTACAAAGTTTGCAGTTAGGGTCACATTTCCTGCCGGCATCACGATGGTCAGAGGATTTTGGATTTGCTGCGCCGCATTGAGCGTCAGTCCCTCTGCCGTCCAGCCCGCGAACCGGTGTCCCGCCTGGGCGCTCGCTTGTACTTTGACGCTGTCGCCCTGTACAAATTCATCTCCCGCTGTGACTTTTTCCGCGCTGCCCATGGCGCTGTCCGCGCTATTTACGGTCACGGCAAACGTTTCTTTCACTTCCTGGTCCGCTTCGTGAATTTGTTTCACTTCCTCCTGGGTCAATACCGCGTCAAAAATCCGGAAATTGTCCATGGCAGCCTCAAACTGTTTGCTGACGTTTTCTGAACAGCCGTTTTCCGTTCCGTCGTTACCAAGATAGAAGTTTTTACCCGTTCCATTCATCCAGCCGTCCGCCCAGGCGCTGGTGTCAATGGTGCCGATGACCTCGCCGTTCAAATACCCCACGGCTTGTTTGCCGGTGTTGTCAAACACAACGGCAATGTTGATCCATTCGCCGTCGGCCACGCTGGTCGGATAGGCAAACGGCAGGTTCCGGGACAGCTGGCTCCCGCCCGCCGTGTCGCCGCACTGCATTTCAAAACGGGGGTTGCTGCTCCAATAGGACAAGTCAAACCCACTGTAGGGTTTGGCATAGGAATCGTTGTTACCCAGCAGCACCGGATAGCCGCTGCCGCCAAACGACAGGGAGCGCAAAGAAAACGTGATGGTTTTATCCTTCAGGTCATACGCACCCAAATTGATGCGTTTGGGGGTCTGCTGTGTTTGCAGCACAACCGCTTTGCCGTGCGTTCCTTCTGTATACGCAAATCCGCTGTCCGCACCCGCGATGCTGCCTTTGGTGGGTTCGGTTGTGCCCTCAAAATCCAGCTGGGTTTCCACTTTTGCCGCCAGCGCTTCCGGCAGCCCGGTGTCCGGTGCCGGAGCTGGTTCGCTGCCCGCGCCCGATTCTGCCTCGTACAGCGCCGCCGCCTGCTGCGCGCTAAGCACGCCGTCAAAAATCTTGAAACTGTCCAGCCGCGCCTGGAAATCACCGTCACGGTTTGCGCTGCAGCCCGCCTGCGTTCCATCGCTGCCGATATAGAAATCATGCTGGTCTGTCAGGCCGTTCATCCAGCCGTCTGCCCAGGTGCTGGTATCGATGTTTTTGTCCACTTTCACACCATCTATGTAAGCATCCACTTTGCCGTTTGTGTTGTCAAATGCTACGGTGATGTGCACCCAATCGCCGCCCGTCTGAATGTTTTCATATGGAATCTGAAAACCGGATTGGTTCGCACTCCCCGTGTCGCCAAACACAAATTCAAAGCGGGGATTGTTGCCCCAATAGGCCAGGTCAAAGCCCGGGTAGGGCGCGCTTCCATAGGAATCATTGTTGCCCATAATTACCGGATATTGTCCGGTTTTGGTGTGCGCATCGGATTTTAGATAAAACGACAGGGTTTTATCGCGGAAATCATAGTCGCCCAGGCTGATGCGTTTGGGTGTAGCCTGCTCCGTCAGCACCAGGGCTTTTCCGTTTTTTCCTTCTTCATAGGTAAATCCACTGTCCGCACTCACAATGCTGCCTTTGGTGGGTTCGGTCGTGTCCTCAAAATCCAGAGCCAACTCCACCAAGCTGTCCAGCTCCTCCGGCAGCCCGGTATCCGGTGCAGGCTCCTCGTCCGTCCCAGTCTTTGACACGGCCAGAGAATACACCGAATGGATGTTGCAGTTATAGGTTGTCGCCGTATTGATACCGTACACCCGCATATCGGACAGCTGCGTTACGCTGCTGTCAAACGTCACGGCGCCCAGCTGCGTGCAGGCGCTTTGTTCCGGGTGCGTGCCAATGCTGTCCGCGTCCGCGTAAGCGCTTATGTACGCTGTCACGCTGTGGTTCGGCAAATCCACCAGCAGCCGCAGATACCCCGGCGCGGCATTGCCGTTCATGGTCAGCGGAAACGCATTGCCCTGCGCCTCTCCTGCCGCCGTGGTCAAGGCAATGGTGCCGGCGTTGCCGTCAAACACCACTTTTGCCAGCTCCTGCGCCGCCTCGCCGTCCGTGCCGCGCAGCACATACTGCACGCGGCTTGTCGTCGCATTTGCCGTCACTGACTTTTGCGCAAAATCCACGTCCACCGCATAGACGCCGTCCGTCATGGCTGCAGGGGCCGTGCCGTTCGGGCTGTCCGCTTGTGTGAAGTCAAAGGTGCCTGCCAAAGTATCGCTTGACTTACCATAGCGTATATTGAAGGTAATGGCTTTTTTGTTTAGCGTCGTCGCGTCCTGCTTCAGTAGGCTGTTCATGTTATAACAGCCGCCGTTGTCCGAGATGACGCCATACCGCTGTGCCACGACATGCTCTGTCTGACTCTTATTTGCGTTTTCGTCCGCCGCATCGTCATAAATCGTCGCCGCGTCAACCGCCCACAGCACCGTCTCCTCCGCTGCGGTTTCCAACACCGGCACGCAGGCTAGCAGCATCGCCGCTGCCAAAAGGGTGCTGAACATCCGTTTCCATTGTTTCATAGGGGGTTCACTCCTTTTTTATTATGAATGTAGTAATAACTTTATTGTATCACGTTCAATATTTTAAGAAAAGGAACAATTTTTGCAAATTCTGAAACAAAATCCATATCGGCTATGCTGGGCGCCGCAAGATTTGACTGCTATATTTGTTACAGCGTTTGTTTTTTGTTACAGGCGCAGTGCCAGCTCCGATGTTTTGTACCGCAAGGGTGCAGCAGTTCCCCTCATGGCACAAAAAAGCAGGCGCAGGAAATTTCCCTGCGCCCGTCTTGCATATTCTTTGATTGTTGCTTATTTGCCGCAAAACGCCGCCTATGCGCTTTGCCCGTTTTATATCTTTGCTTATTTTGCCACGCCGGCCTTATACCGCACACGCTTATGCTGTCCAAATCAGGTAAATAATCTTTGCAGCGTCTTCGCGAAGCGCACTGTTTTCCGGATGGAACACGCCATGTTCATCTCCGGACAAAATGCCGGCTGCCGCCAGCTGCTGCACACTTGCGCGCGCATAGTCGGATACCTGGTTCAAATCTTGCAGCGAAACAGCCTCTGTCTGCGGCAAGGTCTTGCCCGCCGCTGCCACCGCACGGGCCGCCATGACCGCCATATCCTGGCGTGTAATGGTCTGCCCGGCGCCAAAGACGCCGCCGCCCTGGCCTTGCACCAGGCCAAGTTCGTATGCCGTGTAGACATACGGCGCATACCAGTCGCTGCTGCGCACATCTGTAAACGCGCTGCCTGTGGTGGCGAACGTGTCAATCTCCAGCGCGCCCATCAGCATTTTCAGGAACTCTTCTCTTGTCACGGCGTTTTTCGGATAGAAGTTGCCGGACTGGTCACCGGACACAATACCCGCGCTCGCCAGATGTTCAATATATCCGTAGGCCCAGGTGATGTCCGTTGTCACATCGTTAAAATGGTTGCTGGACAAATCGTCCAGCTGAGGCCCTGCCGGCTCTTCCGCGTTTCCGCCCTGTCCACTCGGAGCCACAACCGTGGCGCCGCCCTGGGCGGAACTGCTGCTCCCGCGGCCGCCGCCACCGCCGCCTGAAGACTGGCGGGTAAAGGCCGCGGAAACGGTCACATCATGTTCCGGCATAGTAAAGGTGGTGGTGGAGGTCGTAGTGGACGTAAGCGTCACGCCGCTCGCCGTCCAACTAGAGAACACATAGCCGCTGTTTGCACTGGCGACAATGGTCACGAGGCTGCCTGGCAAAAATGTTGTCTGCGTTCCGCTCAGGCGCGCCGTTCCACCCGTACCCGCACTGACGGACACGCGGTATCTCGTTTCGGCTGGACCGCTTTGCGAAATGGTAATCAGCGCGCTTAGGACGGTGCCGTCTGACAGTTCCACGCACAGCAGCGTGTCGCCAATCTCCTGTTGATCCAGCGCCGCAGTCAAAATGGTTAACGTTTCCATTTCATAGGTATAGTCTGTGGTTTGCGTCAAAGCGGTGCCGCCCAGCGTCACCGTGCGGATAGCCGCTTCTCCGGTTTTAAGCGTGAACACCGCGTTGGTATGGTTCGCGCTGCCCGTCCCTTTGTCATATGCCGCTCTGGCTGGCGTGAGTCCGGTTTCCGGCGTTTGCACGCCTTCTGTGGTGTCCGTCACGACAATGGTCAAGGTGGGGAAGACGCCGCCGTCTGTCACCAGCGTCAGCACGGTGGTGCCAATAGGCAGGGTGTCTAAATAACTGCTTAGGAGCTTGCCGCCGTTTGGCGTTGACTCCATCTGCGCGTCCGTCAGTTCCGTATCCCCGTTTTTCACCGTAACAGGAAAATATGAGCCAACCTGGAAGGTGAAGGCAATATCCTGATGATCCGCACTGTCCGGATTTTTGTCATAGACCGCCGCTTCCGGCGTGATGGTGGTATCTACCACGCCCTGCGCAAACGTTGCAGTCAACGTCACGTCCGTTTTCGGCATGGTGATAATCAGCGGATTTTGCATGGCCTGCTCCTGTGTGAGCGTGATACCCTCCGCGCTCCAGCCCGTAAAGTGGTACACTTCCGCATCTGTGGCTGGCACCGCCATCGCGACAACCTCGGTCCCCGCTTCCACTTCCAGCGATGTACCGCTTTCGCTGTCCGTTACCAACAGGATATCTCCCATTTCCTCGTTCGCGCTGCTCGCAGTAATGGTATAGGTTTCAACTGGTTCTGTTGGCGTGGTATCCGCCACGGTGATGGTTAACGCCGGGTTGGTGCCGCCGTCCATCACAAATGCTATGGTATGTTCTCCCACTGCCAGCGTATCAAGGTAGCTGGTGGGGAAGGTGTAGACCTGCTGCGCCACGGTATAATCGGTATCCTCTGTCAAATCCACCGCCGGGTCGCCCAGCAGCTGAATCTTCGTCAGTGCGTGGTCGCCTGCATCCAGCGTCACTGCAATAGCTTTGTGGTTTTCGCCGGACGCATATTTGTCATAGTTTGCCGCTGCGGGGGTAATGGAAGCGTTTTCTTCCGCGCGGAAATTTGCGGTCAGCGTCACGTTCGCCGCCGGCATGGTAATGGTCAGCGGGTTTTGCGTCTGCTGTTCGCTGCTTAAGGTGATACCCTCTGCGCTCCATCCCGTAAACAGGTACCCCGCGTTTGCTGCCGCCGATACCTGCACGCTCTCGCCTTCCTTAAACGGCCCGCCTTCCGTTACCACCTGTGCGCTGCCCATATCCGCATCCGCTGTGCTTGCCGTTACGGTATAGGTTTCCGGTTCCGGCTCCGGTTCGTCTCCGGTGTCCACCTTGGTGACGGAAAGGGCATAAATAGCGTGAATATTGCAGTTAAACGCGCTTGCGGTATTCAGTCCCCATACTTCCATTTTGGTCAGCTGCGTCACGCCGCTGTCAAACGCCACCGTGCCCAGCGCGGTGCATTGCTCTTGGGCCGGATGCGTCCCTATCTCGTCTGCTCCCGTATAGGCGCTGACATAGGCGGACATGCTGTGGTTTCTCAAATCTACCACTAGGCGCAAATAGCCCGGCGCAGGCGTGCTATCCATGACGAGCGGGAAGCTGACTTCCTGTGCGCTGCCGTCTGCGGAGAGCAGCGTAATCGTGTCTGTATCGCCGTCAAAGGTCACCTTCGCCAAATCCTGCTCCGCACCGTCCGCTATGCCACGCAGCACATATTGTATTTTAGCTGAAACACTGGGATTTGCCAGCTGCGCAAAGTCCACGTTGACGGCATATACGCCGCCTGTCATGGCTGCCGGGGTACCGCCATCCGGTTCATCCTCGTGGGTAAAATCAAAATACCCCGCCCGCTTATAATCATTTAATGGTTTTCTAATATTAAAGGTAATGGCTTCTTTATTGAGCGACTGGCTGTTTTTCACCAGCAGGCTGTTTTGGTCATAGCAGCCATCATGCTCCGCTATTACGCCGTACCGTGCCGCAACTTCGTGCTCTGTTTCACTCGCATGGGCGCCTTCCGCTTCCGATGCTTCATACATGGGTTTCGCGTCCACGCTCCAGACGGTTTCCTCCTCCGGCGCTTCCTGTACCGCTTCCTTGGAAACGGAAATGCGGTAGAAGGTACTCATGGACGCGACATCGTTGACCACAACGTCCAGTTTGGTCAAGGATTTGATACCCGCATCAAAGGAAACGGTTCCCAAATTGGTGCAGTCCGAAAGCGCGGGCCGCGCGTCCGTTACCGCGTTCTTCGCCGCCACCACCGCGCTCACTGTGCGCGCGTCAAAGTCCACCGCCAG
>CALLNG010000251.1 GCA_938005345.1 uncultured Clostridia bacterium | reverse complement strand
CCATGCGCTTGAGGAACCAGCCGTCTCCCACGGCATCGGCATTGCCCAATACAAACACATCCTGTGCGGGGGAATCGGTGTTTTTCTTGGAAAGAATGTAGTTGTCACCAAGTGCAGGCTTTTTCAGAGTCTGCCAATCAGCGGGGTCCACCGTGTTGACCGTGGTGGTGCCGGTGGAAAGGCCGCCGATTTTCAACGGGATATCAGCAGCTGTGTAATTCGTCACGACTGCCGGTAAGCGCAGCTCTGCGTTTGTGCCTGCATAGTCCCCGCCAAACTCAGACGGCTTCATCAACGCCATCATGCCACAGGAACTCACATCACCGGCAACATGAGTTGAACCGTGACCAATATATTTACCGCTTGTCCCAACTGTCATCGTCCCTACAATCGTGACATCATAGGCCGCTGCTCTCGAGCTGTTGGTAAAAAGCTGTTCCCATATACCGTTTACGACCACATTGCCAGACAGTTCCATATCGTCTAAATCATCGGTCTTGAGAATACTGCCTTCGTCAACTGTCAAACTGCCTGTGAGCCATAAGCCGTTTAATTTCACATCAGAATTGTTGGTCACATGGGTATGCGTGGCTGATTGAATAAACGGAATTGTTGCAGTACAGTCGGTCAGTGTAACAGCTACATTCTCCGGGGTTGTGTCATAATTAGAAGTAGAAACCACACCAGTGCGGATTTTCGGACTGCCTGTAATTGTAATCTGAGAGCCTTCATTGATTTGCTCAAAGCTTGTCAGTTGGATGATATTTACATCGCCGCCATCCACATTGATGGCGCATTTACCGGTTACTGTACTTTTATAATTTGCTAAAATATCGCCTTCATCATATTCAGTATCATAGTCGCTGTTTTTCAGCTCCGCATCCACTGCATTGATCGTTACATTACCAGTAACATTAGAGTGATCCGCCCCGGTTATATCTTCCACATGGGAGCCGTACACGTTGATCGTAATGCTGCCGCCTACATCACCGCGCAGGGCTCCGTAAATGTTTGGCAGATCATCCGAGTCGGGCTCAGTTCCTTTGTCCCAAGCCCATACATTTTCATAGGTGTCGATTACAATGTCGCCGTTGACGGCATAATTGCCCACAGCGCCGGGTTCGGCTGCAAAGAGGTTGCCTGCGCCCACGATGGGCCAGTTGGAGTTCAGCCGCAGAGTCCGGTCCGTGTTCTCGTAGTCCGGCGAACCGGCGATGATATGCAGGTCGCCGCGGATGATGGACGTATCGACGAACTCCTGCGTGCCGCAGATCTCGTTGGCCCGGCCGGAACGAATGTCCAGCGTCACATTGCCCCTCATCTCACAGCCGTAAGTGCCTTCAATTGAAGGAGACGCGGTACTATTTTTGTTGTCATAAATCAGCGTAGCATTGCCGCCGACATACACATCGGGGATGTTTGTAGCATCGCCGCTGGTACCATCACCCTTGACGCAGCCAGGGTTCAGATGGTTGCCGCCCATCATTTGAATATCGCCCGTGATTTCCAAATAGGTATCTTTCTCAACGGAGCCTTGATAGGAGCCGCCGATCACATCGTGCAGACCGCTGGAAGAGGACGGGTTGATATAGCCGCTGGCGGCAATCTCTACATGAGTGCTGTTCACTGTGGTTTTGTAGCCGCCGCCGTAGAGCGTTTCGCGCAAATGGATCTGACCGTTTTCGGTGAAAATCGTCCGGTAACCGTTGCAGAACAATCTGCTGCCGGTCACATTGACATTATCAAAGGTACAGTCACCGGTCAGAACACCATAAGAAGGAAAGGAGAGCTTCTTCATTTCTCCCTCGTCGCTTTTCACGGTAATATGCTTGCCATTCGCACCAAAAAATGAAATATATCCGCTTGTAGCGTCGTTGGAAAGCGTTACATCCGCCTTCAGCACAATGGTCGCTTCGGTATCGGCGCTTGTCGCAATCTGCGTCAGCGCGTTGCTGAGTTCAGCTGTAGTAGATACTTCATAGCTTGGCGCGGTGACAGTCGACTGCTCCGCATCCCCCTCTGATTGAGGCAGGATCGTTTGGGTTTCAGCGGTGTCAGGTGCTTCAACATTCGTATCATCCGCCGCAAATGCGGCTGTTGACAATGATGCGAGTAGCATTGCCGCTACTAACAACCCTGATAGAATTCGTTTTTCATATTGATTTCTCCTCCTATTTAACGCTATCAACCAGTCAAAGCACTGATGAACAGCGCATATTAACAAAAAACAAAACGTAAAATGCAGAGAATACCACATAATTTGCGTTCTGTGGTACTTTATTGCATTACGTCTGAATATCCACTAATTTTACAGTAAAATTATAATATTGCAGTATACCGTTTGCAACAGCTATTTCACAAAATCGACGAGAATCTATAACCTGTCACATTACCTCGGATTTTTTACGTCAATTTGTGAGGAATTGCGCTACGACGGTGTTTTGAACAAGGAAGATACCCTGACATAACCGTATTCTTTCATTTTCGCTTCACCTCCAAGCATAGATAGTATTTTATCAAATCTATGTGTCCCGCCTTTTGCTGTGTTTCATTTTGTACAAACTCAACTGAAGATGAAAACCACCGACTTCCTGCGTGAAGAAGCCGGTGGTTTTCTTAATTTCCCATCAGTAGTTCGGAACTCCATATCCGAGGATTTCGTAGTAATCTATGCTGTACTGGTTTACTCGGCAGCTATCACCAGAGTTTCCCTCAACGGTATAAACGATACCGTTTTCGACTTTTTGGACAATACCGATGTGGTCGGATTGTCCATCCTGTAGACCCGACAAGCCCTTGTTATCCCAATTAAAGAAAATAATCATTCCGGGAACAGGCTCGGCAGAACCGTCGATCTACTGTCCGCGATCTTTGAACCACTGGACGCCGTTCACGCAGCCTGCATATTTGGGTACAACACCGGTGTTAATATAGCCGCACTGATTGGCGCATCAGCTTACAAAACAAGCACACCATTCCACACGGCTTCCGAAGCCATACCAAGACC
>CALLNG010000250.1 GCA_938005345.1 uncultured Clostridia bacterium | reverse complement strand
GGAAATGAACAGGTTATTTTATGCGAACGTGGAATCCGTACTTTTGAGCCCTATACCCGCAATACACTTGATATTAGTGCTGTTCCAGCGCTCAACAAACTATCCCATCTTCCCGTCATCGTAGATCCCAGCCATGCTGCTGGTATCAACTGGATGGTAGAACCTTTGGCAAAAACAGCGATTGTCGCCGGAGCAGACGGCGTCATGATTGAAGTACACAATAACCCGAAAAAGGCCCTTTCCGATGGTGCACAGTCTATTACCCCCGCAGAATTTGCACAGACGATGGAACACTTAAGAAAAGTGGCTGCAGCAGAAGGCCGTACCATATAAATTGCATTAGTGGGAAGGCGGTGATATAAATGAAAACTCTAACGGTAGCATTTGATTCTATTTCTTACCCCATTCATATTGAAAGTGGCTGCTTGGCTCGCCTTGGCGAACTGATCCGCACTGTATACCAAGGCAAAGCCGCCGTTATTACAGATGACAATGTAGATGGCTTTTATGGAAAAACGGTCATGAATTCCTTGCAGCAGTCGGGGGTGGAGGCGTGTAAACATGTCTTTCCCCACGGAGAAAAAAGCAAATGTAATGACCGTCTGCAAGAAATCTATACCTTTTTGTCCGAGCAGCATATCAACCGCGGCGATTTTATCATTGCTCTTGGTGGAGGTGTCACCGGCGATCTTGCCGGTTTCGCCGCCGCCACCTATATGCGAGGTATTGGTCTCGTACAAGTTCCCACTTCCCTGCTGGCGCAGATTGATTCCTCTGTTGGGGGAAAAGTAGCGATTGATATGCCGTTTGGCAAAAATCTAGTAGGTGCCTTTTACCATCCGAAACTTGTTGTCATCGATCCCGCCTGTTTGGATACCTTGCCACAGCGTTTCTACAATGACGGAATGGCAGAAGCAATCAAATACGGCTGTATCAAAAGCAAACCGTTGTTTGACGCCATTGTTTCCCAAACGATTAGCCGGGAAGATTTAATTTACCAATGCGTTTCCATTAAGAGGGACATTGTTGCAGTGGACGCCAATGACACCGGGTTGCGTATGCTGCTGAACTTTGGGCATACGCTGGGACACGCAATTGAAAAATATTACCAATTTTCCGCCTACACCCACGGCGAAGCGGTTGCTATTGGCATGGTGCTGATGACACGTTTTAGTGAACAATCGGGTACCACGCGCCCCGGTACCAGCTTGCAGCTTGTTCAGGCAGTACAGCAATACCAACTGCCAAGCCAGGTGCCAATAGGAGATTTACAAGCACTTTTACCACTTTTACAGCAGGATAAAAAGAATATTGGCAAAACACTGCATATTGTTTTGCTGCGGGAAATCGGCGAAGGAATTATTGTTCCCACTGTGGACTTCCTAACAGAATTCCGCAAATCGCTGGGAAAGGTGGGCCTATGAAAAACCAATCTATTATGATCACGCCCGCCCCGCTTGCGGGAACAGTTAAAATGCCCCCTTCCAAAAGTGTCATGCACCGAGTTTTGCTTTGTGCATCTTTGTCAGAGGGTACGACTACCATTTCTCCGCTTCTGTTATCTGAGGACATAAAAGCGACTCTCAGAGCCTGTCAGACATTGCTTTCGGATATCTGCGTTGAGGATTCCATCGTTGTATCTGCCCGTCACAGTCTGCCGGAGCAGTCTGTCATAAACTGCCGCGAATCCGGTTCTACTCTTCGTTTTTTTCTCCCTATTGCCGCAGCGCTGGGGGCACGTGTCACCTTTACGGGAGAAGGCCGGCTGCCGCAGCGGCCGCTTACGCCGCTTTTTGAGCTTTTTGACCAAACTGGCTGTTCGTATAGCGCGCAGGGCAATCTTCCGGTCACGCTTCACGGTCAGTTACCATCCGGGTCACTTGCTATCCGCGGTGACGTTAGCTCCCAGTTTATTACGGGGCTTTTGATGGCGCTGCCATTGCTAGGTCATTCTGTCCTGCAAGTGACAACTCCTCTGGAGTCTCGTCCTTATGTGGATATCACCTTGGATGTGATGAAACAATTTGGTATTACTTGTCACCATGAGCAATACCGTGTCTTCCAAACGGAGGGTGCCTATCAGTCTCCTGGTGTTTTTTGCTGTGAAGGAGACTGGTCCAACGCCGCGTTTTGGCTGGTTGCCAACGCATTAGGCGCGCGTATCCGTATTGAAAACCTATCCCTCTCTTCCTGCCAAGGAGACCGCCAGATTCTCGCCATTTTGCAGCAGTGCGGTTTTAGCTTGCAGGAAGGATTTTTATTGCAGCGGCAGGAAAAAAACAATACATTGCTGCCGTCTAGCCCGGTTGTCATTGATGTTTCCGACATTCCAGACTTGGTTCCTATTCTTGCGGTATTTGGTAGTTTTTGCTGCCAGGAAATGCACTTGGTTGGCGCGGCCCGGCTGCGCCTAAAAGAGAGTGACCGATTGGCTGCTACCGCCAGCGAGCTCAACCGTTTAGGTGCCTCTGTCACAGAACTGCCGGACGGACTTGTAGTGCGCCGTGTCACCTCTTTGCACGGCGGTCATGTCCAGTCCCACAATGACCACCGCATTGCAATGGCGCTTGCCATTGCTTCTCTCAAAAGTACGGCTCCTGTCACCATAGATGGGGCAAATGCCGTTCAAAAATCATATCCCGCCTTTTGGCAGGAATTAGAAAGGTTGCAGCAACAATGAGTTCTACCTGGGGAAAAAATATCCAGCTTTCCATCTTTGGAGAATCGCACGGCCCGGAAATCGGCGTTGTTATCAGCGGATTTCCTGCTGGCCTAATAATCAATATGGACGAATTGCACCACCATTTATCCCGCCGCGCACCAGGTCAGTCCGCGTTTTCCACACCGCGCAAGGAGGCGGACAAACCTATTTTGAAAAGCGGCGTACACAATGGCAAAACAACTGGGGCGCCAATTTGTATTTGTTTTCAAAATACAGACACCAAATCTCAACATTATAGCGATATGTCCTCTCTCATGCGCCCTGGTCACAGTGACTATCCCGCCTATGTAAAATACAAAGGCTTTCACGATATCCGAGGCGGCGGGCATTTTTCTGGCCGCTTGACTGCACCTATGGTGGTTGCAGGCAGTCTTTGCCGGCAGTTTCTGCAGCGGCAAGGCATTGAGATAGCGGCCCATATTTCTTCTATCGCCGGGATTTCTGACTGTCCTCTGGATCCAGTATCGCCTGATCGCGCATTGCTTAAAGCGCTTCGTCAAAAAACATTTGCCGTAATTGACGATGAAAAGGGAGAAGAAATGCAAGCCGCTATATTAGCGGCCAAACAGGACTTAAATTCTGTCGGCGGCACGGTAGAATGTGTCGCTTCAGGTGTTCCAGCCGGTATTGGCTCTCCCATGTTCCGCAATGTGGAAAGTGTTGTATCCTCTTTTCTATTTGCCATTCCCGCCGTCAAAGGAGTTTCGTTTGGCAGCGGTTTTTCTTGCGCAGAAATGACAGGTTCAGCCTGCAACGATACGTATTATATCGAGGGCGGCGTAAAAACACACACCAATCACTGCGGCGGCATCTTAGGCGGTATTACTAACGGTATGCCGCTTGTGCTGCATACGGCATTTAAGCCCACACCCACAATTGGTACACCTCAGCAGACGATTGATGTTCACACCATGCAAGAGGGGATATTGGTAGGCAAGGGGCGCCACGATCCCTGCATTGTTCCACGCGCCGTTGTCGTGGTGGAATCTGCGCTCGCGGTCTGCCTCATGGACCTTTGGATGGATGATTTTCCTGAATCTAACAGATAGGAGCATTGGAAACATGGAGTTAACAGAATTGAGAAATAAAATCAACAATATCAATGCACAAATACTGCAGTTATTCAACAAACGGATGGAAGTGTCCGCAGACATTGCACGCTATAAAGTGCAGCACGGTCTTCCTGTTTTGGATGAGACGCGGGAGGCAGAAATTTTGCGCAGTATTTCCACCGTCGCCAAGGACGACTACCGGTTTGAAACGGTGGAAATGTTCCGCACTTTAATGAATTTAAGCAAAATGTATCAGCTTCATATTGTGATGGCAGACCATCCAACCCAACGCAACGCGCTATATCCGCCAGGGCTTCCTGTAGCAAAAACTATTGCCTATTATGGCACGGAAGGATCCTATTCCTGGGAAGCCATGAAATCATGTTTTGGCGATATTCCCGCTTTGTCCTCTCCTACCTTCCGTGACGTCTTTGAAGCAGTAAAACAAGGTAATGCAGACTATGGGGTGGTTCCCATTGAAAATTCTTCCACCGGTTCCATTTTTGAAGTATATCAGCTGTTTTATGAATACGGATACCATATTGTTGGGGAAACCAATCTCCGTATCAGCCACAATCTTATGGGATTGCCCGGTGCCGCCGTGCAGGATCTGCGCGAAATATACTCCCATCCGCAGGCATTCATGCAGTGCGAATCGTTTTTGAGCCAGCTAAATGCAAAATTGACCCCCTATTACAATACCGCTGCCAGCGCAAAAATGGTGGCAGCGTCCGGGGATCAAACATGCGGCGTGATTGGCAGCCGCAGCAGCGCACAATTCTATGGCCTAGATATTTTACAAACGGAAATTGAGGACAATCCCAATAACTATACGCGCTTTGCCATTTTTTCAAAAGATTTGATAATATGTCCTAATGCCAACAAAGTCAGCATTGTATTTTCACTGCGCAACGAAAGCGGCAGCCTATATCATACATTGAGCGTCTTTACCAAGCACCAGCTCAACCTAATAAAATTGGAATCCCGCCCCTATCCGGATAGCAAATGGAAATATTTGTTTTATGCGGATTTTGAAGGGCATCTGTCCCAGGCCCACATCGCGCAAACTCTTTCCTTACTTCAGGCTCAGACGCAGGATTTCTTTCTTCTTGGCAACTATGCAGCTTTAGAACCACGCCCTACTGCGGAATAAAGGAGGGGCTCGCTATGACACAACAGATGGAACATTGGTTGAGCAGTTTGTCTTGTCCTGCCAAGCGGCATTTGGCGAACGTTTGGCCTTCATCGGCTTGCAGGGCAGCCATGCGCCCGCGGTGAGGCGAATGCCTCCAACGATATTGATATGATGGTTATTGTAGATGAGGTGTATATTAAAGATTTAAAAATATACCGTGAAATTGTGAATTCCCATGCCGAATTCGGAAAAAGCATGCGGCTTTTGCAGTGGAAAACAGGAACTGTCCGCACGACTTTCCGGTAAAGATGCTGCTATTTTGAAGACCTATATGCAACAGGATCATTTTGCAAAGGTAACGGATATTCAGCTGGAAACGCCTATCAACAGCTTCTTACGTGGTGCAGCGAATCGTTGACTTTTGCATAAAAAAGCCGGAAATCCTTGTGGAATTCCGGTCTTTTTCATACCATTAATTTCTTGATTCCATTGCTTAAAAAGGTAATCGGAATACAGAGCAAAAACCATAGTGCCGAATAGGTCAAACAAATTTGTCCATATACATTAAACGGCTGGTCAGAGTAGTCCCATACCTGTAGATGCAATCCCTTATTCACGATACAGCCTACAAGAAATTCAATCGCAGTGATAATTGCTGCACCCCATAAACATTTCAGCAACAGCGGCATGTTTGGATATTTGGCGCAAATGGCATAAATAAACCAAAAACAAACACCCCCAGTCACTGCCATTGTCCAGTGAGTATATCCCCGCCAAAGAATTTCAAGCAGGCAATATCCTACTGCACCAATGCAAAAGACGACAATAAATTCTTTCATTTTCACTCCCTCTCACCCGATTATTATGATGTTCCAACCGTCTCCATTTTATGTGCAACATCATAATTTGTTTTTTTCCGGCATACAAATAAAAAGGTGGTGGTATGTCCAAAAACAGGGAGATTGCTGCCTCATTTTTTACACGGTTCCAATTATTTCTCGCTTTTTCGCCACTTTTTTAGCAATGCACCTATAGACACAAAATTCAAAGTATGCTATAATGGGCGTGTAGATATTGTACATATGAAATAGGAAGAAACTTTTTCCATCAGTCTTTTGTTCGGCAAGATGGACGCGATAAAAAGATAAGAGGTGTTAAATTGGCTTACCATATTGGAATTGACGTTGGTTCCACTACGGTAAAAGTCGTGGTGTACGACCAAGATACATTGCTTTTCAAACATTATGAGCGCCATATGTCCAAAGTGCGCCAAAAAACAATTGAAGTACTCGCCATGGCCAAAGAAGTCATCGGTGGACAAACTTGCACGGTATCCATTTCCGGCTCAGCAGGGTTAGGTATTGCCAAAGCGGCCGGACTGGAATTTGTGCAGGAGGTCTTTGCCACAGGAGAAGCAATCAAGCGTTGGGATCCCTCTGTGGACATTGTCATTGAACTCGGTGGTGAGGACGCAAAAATATTGTTTTTAACCGGCGGCCTGGAGGAACGCATGAATGGGACATGTGCCGGCGGCACCGGTGCTTTTATTGACCAAATGGCAACGCTGCTAGGCGTTTCGCTGGAAGAACTGGACGCGCTCAGTTTGCAGCATGAAAAAATATATCCCATCGCATCGCGTTGCGGTGTGTTTGCTAAATCAGATATTCAACCGTTGCTCAATCAGGATGCTGCAAAGGCTGACATTGCCGCTAGTATTTTTCAGG
>CALLNG010000249.1 GCA_938005345.1 uncultured Clostridia bacterium | reverse complement strand
ACTGTTGCACCTAATTCCATTAACGCTTGGTTAAATGCACCCGCCTCTCCGGATGGCAGAACCGCATGTAGCATCTGCTGTATCATTTGCTTTGTCTTAGGCAGTTTAATATCTTGAAAACTTCCTAGCAGCCGCGATATCACCCGCAAAACGTTTCCATCTACTGCAACTTCATTTTTCCCAAATGCGATAGAGCTAATAGCGCCGGCCGTATATTCACCAATACCAGGAAGTGTTAGTAATTCTTGATAAGAGGATGGCATTTCTCCATCATATTGCTCCACGACAATTTTCGCTGCTTTTTGTAAATTACGTACGCGGTTATAATACCCCAATCCCTCCCACAGCTTCAGCAGCAGGCCTTCCTCTGCTTTTGACAAAGCTAAAATGGTAGGTAGGTTTTCCATCCACCGCATAAAATATGGCATTACTGCACTTACACGTGTTTGTTGCAACATAATTTCCGATACCCATACACGATATGGTGTCGGATCCTGCCGCCAGGGCAAAATACGCGCATTTTCATGATACCATGCCAAAAGAGGTCGTACCGCCTGTTCCAACACCATCTGATCGGTTTGATTCATTGTTTTTCCGCCCTTCTCATTACTTTTGATTGATAGTTTAAAAAACAATGCCACTATTCATCTCAAAAAACTGGAAAGTGAGCCAGCACTGTCACAATGCTGGCTCACCAATTTTCTATTTTGTTTTTTCATAAACGCCAAGCTGTTATCTTCTTTTTCCAAGCAGCCGCAGCAAATACAAAAAGACATTGATGAAATCGAGATATAGCTGTAAAGCAGAATAAATTGAGGCCTTTTGCAGCATGACTTCATCATATTGATAAACAGTATAGAGTTTCTTAATCTTTTGTGTGTCATAGGCTGTAATTGCCAAAAATAAAGCCAACCCAATAAAGCTGATAATCATTTCAAATCTTGATAAATTCAACACCAGACTGAGCAGCCAAAAAACAGCTAATCCCAAAATCCCAAAAATAGCCACCTTTCCTACACCGGAAAGGTCATTTTTTGTTACATACCCAAATAGGGACATGATCCCAAAAATAACCGCTGCACCAGCAAAAATCAAAGCAACGCTTTCCAATTCATATAAAAAGAAAATGGAAGACAGTGTCACACCGTTGACAACGGCATATAGGAAAAACATCCATTTTGCTACACCTGTGGACATTTTTTGCAGTCTTCCTGCCAAAATGAAGACCAGAGCAACTTCAGCAATGAGCAATGCATAGAAAATAACAGGTGTCGCTAAAATATAGTAAAATAAGCCTGAGCCGATTGCGGCTATAGAGACAACAAACGTTGTCAGTAATCCAAGAAACATCCACAGATACGTCTTTGCAACAAAAATGCTGCGGGTTTCTCTTATTTCCGCCGGGTTATTTGACGGCTGCATTGGTTGATTCATCATAAAAACTCCCCCTAATAATTCATTTTTCACTGGAATGAAGCTAAACTTTCCTCCACCATTGCTAGCATCTCTTGATATTTTTTACCTTTTTCCCGTTCTTCCGCCACTACTTTTTCCGGTGCTTTTTTCAAAAATCCCTCGTTGGACAGTTTTCCTTCTACGCGGCGAATTTCTTGTTGTAAACGCGCTTTTTCTTTTTCCAGACGCGCAATCTCCTCTTCACGGTTTACCAATTCGTCTAACGGAATCGCAATTTGTGCTCCCTGCACAACCGATTTAACTGCATTTTGAGGGATACCATCGCTATTATCTGTGACAACTACTTCCGAAGCAGAGGCCATTTTTTCAAAGAATAGCACACCAGTTGAAAAAATATCCTGTTCCTGCGTAACAATATATAGCTTTGCTTTTTTGGAAGGCGGTACATTTTTTTCTGCACGTACATTACGCACTGCCTTAATAGCTTGTTGAATCATTTGCATTTGCTGGCTTTCCTCCGGGTAACTCGTTGTTTCTACAGGCCAGGGCGCACGGACAATTGTTTCTCCCTTATGTGGAAGATGCTGCCAAATTTCTTCTGTGATAAATGGCATAAACGGATGCAGCAACTCCAGTGTACGCGTTAAAACATAGGCAAGCACTTTTTTTGCCGCCTCCGAGGACTCTCCTTGCGTATCATAAAGACGCGGCTTTACCAATTCAATATACCAATCACAAAATTCATCCCATATGAAGTCATATAGTTTTTGCACAGCTACGCCCATCTCAAAATGATCCAGGTTATCGCTCACTTCACGTATCACGGTATTGAGCCGCGTTAAAATCCATTTATCCTCCAAACACAAATGGGCTTCGCTTGGTAGTTCATCCATTTCATGGTCAATATTCATCAGCACAAAACGTGCTGCGTTCCACAGTTTATTTGCAAAATTCCGGCTCGCTTCCACACGCTCTGTGTAAAAACGCATGTCATTCCCCGGTGAATTTCCAGTTGCCAATGTAAATCGAAGCGCATCCGCTCCATATTGATCAATAATTTCCAGTGGGTCAATACCATTTCCAAGAGATTTTGACATTTTGCGTCCCTGGCTATCGCGTACCAAACCATGAATAAATACATGGTGAAACGGCACCTGTTTTGTATGTTCCACTCCAGAGAATATCATGCGGGCAACCCAAAAGAAAATAATATCATACGCAGTCACCAACACGCTGGTCGGATAAAATTTTTCGAGTTCCGGTGTTTTTTCCGGCCATCCCATTGTGGAAAACGGCCAAAGTGCAGAACTAAACCAGGTGTCCAGCACATCTTCGTCCTGTTTCATTTTTCCACCACATTTAGGGCAAACAAGCACATCTTCTTTGGCTACCACCATTTCACCACAATCCTGACAATAGTATGCAGGAATCCGGTGTCCCCACCAGAGCTGGCGAGAAATGCACCAATCTAACACATTTTCCATCCAGTTCATATAGATTTTGCTAAAGCGCTCCGGTACAAATTGTACTTCTTTTTCTTTGACAACGCGAATAGCCTCTTTAGCCAGCGGTTTCATCTTCACAAACCATTGGTCAGATGTGAGTGGTTCTACAACCGTACCACACCGATAGCATTGCCCTACATTATGCTGATGGTCTTCCACTTTCAGCAATACACCCGCGGCTTCCAAATCCGCAACTATCGCACGCCGCGCTTCGTACCGGTCCATTCCCTGATACTTTCCACCTTTTTCATTGATCGTTGCATCATCGTTCATGATGTTGATCTCCGGCAGGTTGTGACGTTTTCCGACTTCAAAGTCGTTAGGGTCATGTGCCGGTGTGATCTTAACCGCACCTGTTCCGAATTCTTTGTCTACATAGTAGTCGGCAACGATCGGAATCTCTCTGTCTGTCAGAGGCAGTTTACACATTTTTCCTACGATGTCTTTGTATCTTTCATCATCCGGGTGAACTGCGATTGCAGTATCTCCAAGTAATGTCTCCGGACGTGTGGTTGCGATCTCCAGATAATCATCTGTTCCAACGATTGGATATTTGATGTGCCAGAAGAATCCGTCCTGTTCCTCATGTTCAACTTCTGCATCGGAAAGAGAAGTCTTACATACCGGACACCAGTTGATGATTCTGGAACCTTTGTAAATATATCCCTTGTTGTATAAATTGATGAATACTTCTTCTACAGCCTTAGAACATCCCTCGTCCATTGTGAAACGCTCTCTGTCCCAGTCACAGGAAACACCCATCTTTTTAAGCTGTGATGTGATAGTTCCGCCATATTCTTCTTTCCACTGCCATGTTCTTTCCAGGAATTTCTCTCTTCCTAATTCTTTCTTGTCAATTCCTTCTTCTTTTAACTGATTTGTAACCTTAACCTCAGTAGAGATAGCCGCATGGTCTGTTCCCGGAATCCAGAGTGCATTGTATCCCTGCATTCTCTTATAACGGATCAGGATGTCCTGCAGTGTATTATCCAGGGCATGTCCCATGTGAAGCTTACCTGTAATGTTCGGTGGCGGCATTACTGTAGTAAATGGTTTCTTGCTTCTGTCTACTTCGGCGTGGAAATATTTGTTATCACACCATTTTTCATATAATTTTGCTTCAATCGCTTTGGGATTGTAAGTCTTTTCCAGGTTTTCGCTCATAGTTTCCTCCTCATTTCACACATTTTTCACATTTTTTTATTAAATGAAAAAACCCTTTACATCGACGTAAAGGGCGATTGTAGTCGCGGTACCACCTTCATTATATAGGAAGAAATCCTTCGCTATATATCTCATCTTATTCTTTAACGGGAACGACTCCGGGACCGCCTACTGTGACTTCAGCGTTCCTGCTCCAAAGCTACCTTCTGCAACCACTTCCCGTAAACCGTCTCTCAGCCTGTGAACGGTTCTCTCTTCTTCGGACCAGTCTGCATACTCCTCTTTCTCATTGCCTTTTCCCATAACTATTGATAATCATAGTATTCAAAGTCCGATTTGTCAAGAAGTTCATGAAATCTTTAGAACTTCTTAAAGATTAAATTTTTCACTTAACTCAAAAAAGGCGAAATCCCTCTGAATAAGAAAGATCCCGCCCTAACTTCCTAA
>CALLNG010000248.1 GCA_938005345.1 uncultured Clostridia bacterium | reverse complement strand
GGCATTTGCCGCTCGGGTTGACCCAACTATAGAGGAACTGTCCGATATCAAAACAGCTGTATCAGAGGCGGTTACCAATGCAGTTGTGCATGGATATCGTGGCAAGGAAGGCACGGTGTACATAAGCTGTACTTTGGAAGGGCATGAACTTACTGTGGAAGTGACAGACAAAGGGAGCGGAATGGCGGACGTAGAACAAGCACGGCAGCCATTGTTTACCTCAAAGCCAGAAGAAGAACGTTCTGGCATGGGATTTACCATTATGGAAACGTTCATGGACAAGCTGGAAGTGGAATCGACTCCAGGGGCAGGGACTAAGGTTTTAATGAAAAAAACACTTTCCGCCGCGGAAGAATAGAAGGGCGGGCAACATGAAACATCAAGACAATTTGCAGCTTGTTTCATTAATTCAGCGGGGGGATAAGCAAGCGGAAGAAGAGTTAATACAAAAAAATATGCCGCTTGTATGGAGTTTAGTGAAACGGTTTCAAGGCCGGGGACAGGAACAGGAAGATTTGTTTCAACTGGGCTGTATTGGACTGTTGCGGGCGGCGCAGCGGTTTGATTTTTCCAAGCAGGTGCAGTTTTCGACTTATGCCGTGCACATGATTTTAGGTGAAATTAAACGTTATTTACGGGATGATGGCATGGTGAAGGTAAGCCGTAGCGTGAAAGAATTGGCTAGAAAAGCTAAAGCAGCACAGGATAGGATAGAAAAAGAGATGGGACGGGAAGCCAAAATGACAGAAATTGCCCAATACTTGGGAATGGAAGTGGAAGAACTAGCCTCCATTTATAGCGCAAATCGACCACCTGAGTCGTTAGATGCAGCAGCATTTGAAGGAAAGGATGGAGGGCAGGTGCCGTTGATGGAGATATTATCGGACGAAAGTACTTTTGATGAGGATGTGGTGAACTGCGTTATGTTGAAAGAAGCAATGAAAATATTGGATGAACGGGATAAAAAAATTTTGCTAATGCGGTTTTATCAGAATAAAACACAAAGTGAAGTATCCGCCTTGCTTGGGATTTCGCAGGTTCAGGTTTCTAGGCTGGAAAAGAAACTGCTGCGGCAGCTTCGGGATCATATGATATCATAAGAAACAGCATCCCATTTTGAACTGCGATTGTGCGGACAGAACAAAAACAGCTTCTATGGCAATCCGTATTAAATTTTAAACAACATACTGACATCGTTTTTCATGCGGTGTCAGTTTTGTTTTAAGTTGAATTCTTGGGTGCTTGTCAAAATATATGTACTCATCAATAATTTGTCGGGCTTCATTATAAGTTTCTAAATAAGTTTCTAATTTTAATTTGTATATATATTTTGTTTTCAATTATGTGCCATAAATCTCATTCTAACATTCCTTTATTTTTTCGGCTAATGGAAACTCTCTTGCAAGGAATATCCATTCGTTTTATATAACCATGGTATTCGCTTCGGGATACATCAAAAAATTTGCACATTTCTTTAACTGAATATTTGTCTTTATGCCGATACATAACTAAATACTTGACAGATGGCCTCACATCCTTTCTGTGAGCGGGAGAAAATCCCGCAATCGTTCATTTTTAAGCGTTTATTCTCATATTTATGCTCTTGTAAAGTTTTTGCCAGTTTACATCCTCTTTTCCTGGTTTATTTTTATTCAGTCCACATTCCGGTAATGTGCTGCACGACTAATTCCGTATTCTTTGCTCAATGCCCGTATAGGTTGTCTAGCTTACTGCTCTAAATGCACCTCGTTTTTTATATTTTCAGGGGAATGCCACATTTCTTTTTTCTGACATAGAAAAACACCTCCTATGGTTTTTATTTCATGATTCCATAGAAGGTGTTATTTTTTTATTGTACGTTTTTTTGCTGGGACAGTTCATTGAGAAAGGCTATTTTTAATAATAAAGAAAACGACTATAAATTTTTTTCATTACCCAACTTATGGTGAAATCAATGTATAAATGTCGCTAAAATCTGGAAATATAATCGTATGGTATGCTGTTAAAGGAGGGACACGCATTGAAAAACAGATGGTATCATTTATGGTGTAGCCAGAGGTTTTTACCGGAGACGCATGAGGAACCAGAGAGCCATACGCCCATTAGTGAAGATTTGGAAGAAAATCTGAGCAGATTACAGAATTTGTTTCGAGGAAGCTCTGATGTGGTAATTCACCGGTTTGATGCGGCGGGGACAAAAGCGGCATTGATCTATGTAGATGGGTTAATAAGCCGCGATTTAATTGACCGGGATGCGGTGCGGCCCATGATGAGTGGAGACGTTTCTCTCCCCCCGCAGCGCAGGATGAATGTTGCGGAATACAAATCCGTAAAAACACTGGAAGAATTTATACAATCTTTTCTTGCACCGAATACCGGACTTTTGATTGAGGGACATAGCGAGGGATATAGTATTGAATCAAAAGGGTTTGACAGAAGAGGTATTTCTGAACCTAGTGGAGAAGAAGTATTACGTGGACCACGAGAAGGGTTTGTTGAGAATATTCGAAATAACACCGCCATGCTGAGACGGAAATTGAAAACGCCGGAACTCGTCATTGAAAGTATGGTGATCGGTAGAAAATCTAAAACATATTTGGCCATTGCATATTTACGAAGTGTTGTAAACCGTGATGTATTAGATAAAATTAAGGACAGAATCGAACGGATTGATATAGACGGCGTTTTTGAAACAGGGTATATAGAACAATTGACCGAAGAAAGCGCATGGTCGCCATTTGCTTCATATTTTGTGACGGAAAAGCCAGATGTAGTGGCGGGAAAATTACTGGAGGGGCGCATTGCCGTTCTCTGTGATGGTTCTCCCCATGTGATAACAGCTCCACATTTGTTTATTGAAAATTTACAAGTTAGTGAAGACTATTATAACCGCACGTTGCATACTGCAATGCTTCGGATAATTCGAATTGTTTCCTTGCTAATGACCGTGATTCTGCCGGGACTTTATGTATCGCTGGCAACCTTTAACAGCGAAATGATTCCAACTGTATTATTACTGGGGATGATAGAAGAAAGGACGCATGTTCCGCTTCCACTTGGACTTGAGATGCTAGTGATGTTGTTTCTGTTTGAGGTTATCAAAGAGTCCGGGTTAAGGTTACCTAAACCCATTGGGTCAGCTATTTCAATTGTGGGGGGGTTAATTGTTGGACAGACTGCCGTCTCGGCGGGATTTGTTAGCACACCTACTGTGATCGTGGTGGCGCTTACTGCGGTTACAGCCTTTACAGTTCCATCGCTTAGCGAGAGTATTTTGTTTTTCCGCCTGATATTTTTAATCGCTGGCAGTTTTTTTGGTGTCATCGGAATCCTATGTGCGATGATTTGCACGTATGCCTATATGGCAAATATTAAAAGGTTCGGTATTCCTTTCTTAACCAGGGTCATTCCGATCTATCAGGGAGAACAGCAGGACAGATTTTTCCGTATGCCGCTGCGGAAACTGCGTGTGCGCCCACGAGATATCGTAAAAGAAAATGTGACGAGGCAAAAAGATGAATAAACAAAAAATATGCATAATAATAGGTGTGTTATTCGCAATATGCCTGACAGGTTGTGGCGATCAGCGGGAATTGAGCGAACTAGGTGTCATTGGTGCTGCGTCATATGATTGGTGTTTGGGAGAAACCAAAGCGACGTTACACGTTTTGCAGCAAGATGGAGATGAAGAAATGCTGGCAACCGGAAATGGGCCTGGATGCCAGGAAGCATATGAAGCAGCAAATGAAAAATTGGACCGAGATATTTATCCATCTCATATTCGGGTGCATCTTTTGGGGGATGAATATGCAAAAGAAGGGATAGAGCCCTTATGCGATATGGTGCTGCGGGACCAAGATTTTAGAATTGACGTTCCGTTAGCAGTTGCACAGGATGCGGCAGCAGAGAGCATTTTGCAGGCTGCGGTCGAACAAAGTGCTGTTGGCAGTGAAGTCCTTTCTAAATTAATTCAGGAAAATGCGAAATTGGGCCGGACTGTTGAGACAACTGTCTTGGATTTTATAA
>CALLNG010000247.1 GCA_938005345.1 uncultured Clostridia bacterium | reverse complement strand
TCAATACGCCCAATTTCCCCTATGAGCGGATTTCCAATATTTCCGCCAACCCAGCAGCGGTACCCCGCCTGTTCTAACATTTTACCAATTAATGTCGTAGTAGTTGTTTTTCCATCACTCCCTGTTACCGCAATTATCTCCGCCGGGCATAAGTCAAAAAATAACTCCATTTCGGATGTAATTCTAGTTCCATGTTTTCTTAGATGCTGCACCTCTTCCAATTCAGGATGCATACCTGGCGTTCGAAAAAACCAATCGCAATGCAGCTCTTTTAAATAGCCCTCACCGCATTTCAAGGTAACTCCTAAATTCTTTAGTAGCGGGACGCCCGCAATTTCTTCTTCCCGTTTCCGGTCACAAGCTGTAACTTCTGCACCACAGCGTACAAGAAACTGGATAAGCGGCATATTACTGACGCCAATTCCCGCGACTGCCACTTTTTTATGGCAAATTATTGTTTTAAATTCCTCAACAGTCATCATCGCTCACCCCTTCCAGCTACTTTTTGAACAAAACGCCAACTCTTTTAACATTTAAGCGGGGCTGTGCGCTCAGCACACAACCCCACAACAACTAAAACCGTTTTAAGTATTCCTGGACCAACTCTTCCATTAATTCATCCCGTTCATATTTTGCAATCAATTTTCTTGCACCCATATGACTCGTGATGTATGTTGGATCCCCAGATAACAGGTAGCCTACAATCTGATTCACGGGATTATACCCTTTTTCTTTTAAGGCAACATACACCTGCTGGATGACCTCATGAGCCGTCTGTTTGTTTTTGTCGTTTTGGTTGTACCATAGTGTGTTTTGGTTATCCATCATTTGTAATCACAAACCTTTCTGCCTGTTTCTGTTGTTACGCGCACCCCCGCAGGCCCGGTTAGCACAATTTTACGTTTTTTCGCCGCAGCCGCATTCAAAATATCCTTCTAAGCAAAGAGATAACGGATATTTTGCTCCGCTTTTTTCGCGAGTAAATCCCAAGCGGAGATATACGGTTTCATGCGCCATATCGTCTGTTACCGCTACATGGATCCCATGCAAATCCAAGAAATTCATAGCAGCTGATACCAGGACTGGCAGCATAGTCTCTTCCTCTGCTTTGACTGTTTCTATGTATCCAAAGTTCCCATCAATGTTAAAAGCTACCGCTCCTGTCCGTTTTCCTTCTTCAATACAGCTCATAATTAGTCCATTTTCGCCGCACCCAAGATACTGAACTGCTGCACGGACAGTCTCCGGTGTATCTATTGAAATCTTAAACATAATATTTCTCCCTATAATTTCATCAGACGTTCCACTTCCGCTTTCTTCAAATGCCTCCATTTCCCCAGCGGTACATTCCCCAGCATAATAGGCCCGACCTGTGTACGCCGCAAATAAAGCACTTCATGTCCCACCGCATCAAACATTCGCCGCACCTGCCGCTTTTTTCCCTCTTTTATTTTGATCTTCACAACAGATACATTTTGCTCAATGCGAATCAATTCCACTTCTGCTGGTTTTGTCACAAATTCTTCCAGCGCTATTCCCCGTTTTAGTTTATGAATTTCAGCCGGCATGAGTGTCCCTTTTGCATATACCAAATATTCCTTTTCAATCCCATGCCTCGGATGTGTCAGTACATTGGCAAAGGATCCGTCATTGGTCATGAACAAGAGCCCCTCTGTTTCCGCATCTAAACGTCCAACCGGATAGATTCGTGCAGAAATATCACCCACTAAGTCCATGACCGTTTGCCTACCTAATTCGTCACTGGTTGTAGTAATATAACCAGCCGGCTTGTTCAGCAAAATATAGTACTTTTTCTTTTCCGGCTCAATTATCTGTCCATTTACTTCCACGGTGTCATACTGTGCATTGACTTTAACCCCTTGCTGCTGTACAACCATACCGTTTACTTTTACCTTTCCCTGCGCAATTAGTTCCTCCGCTCTGCGCCGGGAGGCAAGCCCTGCTGCCGCAATATATTTTTGCAACCGGACGTGCTCTTGTTTGGTCTCTTCCTGCATGATTGACCTCCTAAAATCCAAATGTTTCCTTTACCCAATCGGAAAACCGACTCCATAAAGTGGGCTCCTTTACATATTTTACAGACTCCATGGCAACTACTGGAAATTCTTTAGCTTCCATGCCATCCGGCTGTACAATAACTGTCCCAAGCTGCTGCCCTTTTTCAATAGGCGCTTTGACAGGCTGCTCCACCTTAACCTCATAGCTTGTATGAATCTGTGTGTGTATGGGTTCTACTTCAGCATATTCTCCCTCAATTCCTATTGGTACTTCCATTTCGCTTCCCTCTTGCACACGTACTGTAGACATAGGCATTCCCTGGTAGGCGAACCGGTTGACTTGAAATAGATTAAAGGCATAATCAAACATCTTTTTATGCTCTTCCCAGTCCCCCCGGCAGTTCAGCGTTACGGTAATGACTCTCCATCCATTCCGCGTTGCGCTGCCCACCAGCGTACGCCCGGTCTCCGGTGTATATCCCGGTTTTATTCCATCACAGCCATCATACATATTTAACAGCTTATTTGCATTTGTTAACCATTTTTTTTCTTTGTGTCCTTCCCACGGTACCGCCTTTGTTCCTGTGCCAGCAATTTCTTCAAATACGGGATTTTGCATCGCATGACGGGAAATAAGCGCCAAATCATAGGCTGTTGTATAATGCTGCGGGTCATATAATCCATGAGGATTCGTAAAATGGGTTTGATTTGCACCAATTTCTTTTGCTTTTTCATTCATCAGTTCAGCAAAAGCCTCTACCGAACCGGAAATGTGTTCTGCAATCGCAACAGCAGCATCATTGCCGGATGGAAGCATCAGCCCGTAAAGCAAATCCTCCAGCTTCACCTTTTCACCCAGAGCCAAATACATACTGGTTCCTTCCAGCCCTGCCGCATTTGCCGACACCGTTACGATATCTTGCAAATTCCCTTTTTCAATGGCCAAAATTGCAGTCATAATTTTGGTGGTACTAGCCATTCCCATTTGCGTATATGCATTTTTTTCATAGAGTACTTTCCCTGTTACACTATCCATTAGAACCGCTGCTCCGGCATCTACATCAATAGCACTGGCCGGCACATCCCATGGCAACAACAACATCATCATGAAAATAAAACTCAGTATTCGTTTTCGCAACTCTTCCGCCCTCCGCTTTTTCGGTAATATTTCCGTAACACATAAACTACAATAATAAATAATATGTGAAAAGCTGTGCGGATTATGCTTGGAAATAATTAGGTCGTAATGTATTCCGTCGTTTCTTCTGTGGAATCCTTACCAGAAGATTGCGCTTCTTTTTTCTCATCCTTATTCAAGTATCCCCCAATGACTTGATTCACTTTGTCTATCAAGTCAGGCACCATATCTAGCATTTTTTCAATGGCGCTTTGTGAGCTTCCAACTGGAATCACTTTCACATTATTGTTGCAAATCACCAGAAATGCAACCGGTTCCACTTTTAATCCTCCGCCACTGCCACCGCCAAACGGATAATTGGTCTGGGTTTGATTGTTTTTTCCCGGCAGTTCGCATCCCCCGGCGCCAAACCTGCAAGACACTTTTGTGACGGGAATAATCATCGTACCATCCGCTGCAGTTACTGGCTCGCCAATAATGGTGTTAACCTCTACAATAGATTTTATACTGCTCATAGCCGCGGATATTAAATCCTTAATATTGTTGTCCATGGTATCACTCTCTTTCTTTTTTCTTCGTATATTTCATTACTACTCGCCGGACCTCCTGGTTACTGCGCCAAACCTGCCAACATTTGATGAGCAAAAACATCGGTCTGATATATAGTGTTGTATCAAAAATGATTTTTATTCCTTCCTCCGAAACAAAATCAGGCACCGCCCGAAATGTACTTTTTTTCACAACAAAAGTTTGCTGTAGCACCCCTTGCAAAAGTCCTACAAGCGCGGTTAGTGCTCCAAATATTTTTCCATTGACAACCGGGTCAGAAAACCCAGCAGAGATACCAAATTGAACATCTTGTACAATCAATTCACGCCGCACAACAGGAGCCGCAGCGCGGAAAAGGATACACATATCATCTAATGATTCTTTCAAGGAGTGTAGCTGCATTTCTGGCTTTTCTGCCTTATCGTTTTGCATTTT
>CALLNG010000246.1 GCA_938005345.1 uncultured Clostridia bacterium | reverse complement strand
AAACGCCGCGGAACACCTGCGGCAGCACGTACACATCCTGTTTTGCCTGCGCAGCCATTTCGCTTGCCTTGGTCTCCTTTTTATACTGCTCACCCACCGGCACCTGATCCACACTCACCTTAGCCCCTGCCGGCACGGTCAGCATCCAGTCCTGCTGCAAAATTTCCGTTGGAACAATTTTCCAGTTGTCATATAGGCCCAGCCGTTTGCCGTCCTGCACCATGTCCACCTGCCATTGACGCTGCTGCCCATCCCCGGTGGTAAAGTCCACCAAAACCTGCCGGCGCACAGTCCCGTCCGCCTGTTTTTGTTTTCTTCCAGCCTTTGCCTTCATGTCTGTCACAGTGCACTGGGCAAATTGATTGTCCATGGATTGGGCAAATTTGGATGCATCGACCCACGCGCCGCCTTCTATTTTGATTTGCTGGTAGGCCGCGTCATACTGGCCCGCCGCCAGATCCCGGACATATTCCTGCGCAATCAACTTTGGATCGCTGATGCCCTGTCCCACTTTGTACATGCCATATGCCACGCTGCCCGCCAGCGCGAGCAGCACCAGCAGCAGTTTCGCCCAAACCGGCACACGCCGTTTCGGGGGCGACTGCGGCATTGCCTGTTGCTGCATGTTTCGTTCCTCCCCACTTTTGGTTTTGTCCCTTTGTTCTATTGTAACCGATTTTCCAAACTTTGTCAACTACAGCCGTATGTATGAAACTTCCTTACTCTTGACAGAATAAGGATAGTTTGGTATGCTATAAGAAAGTGGGCCGCGTGTGGCCAGCCTGGGACGCGGTCAAAGAGAGAAGGGAAAAACTGTGGAGTTAAACCGTTCTAATATCAAAAAAATCATTGGGATTGTGGCTGTATCCATCCTTCTGTTCATTATTTTGGAACACATGTCGCTGGTGCTGGAAACACTGCGCACCGTCTATGACATTTTGTCACCCATCATCATTGGGCTTTGCGGAGCGTTTATTCTCAACGTACTGCTGCGGCTGTTTGAGGAAAAAATATTCGGGGCTCTTGCCCGCAGAAACTACAAGGTATGGAATGCCATCCACCGTCCGGTTTGTATCGTTTTGACACTGGTGGTGGTGGCGGGTATTTTGTTTTTGGTGCTATTTTTACTGATTCCGGAACTCAAGCGCACCATTGAAATGCTGATTGCCAACATGCCGCAATATGCGCAAAACATTGAATATTGGTCCATGAACGTAATG
>CALLNG010000245.1 GCA_938005345.1 uncultured Clostridia bacterium | reverse complement strand
CCGCCCGCTCAACTCTTAATGGTCATAATGTGGACATGTAACTTTTGCGCAAGCTCACGCTGCGTAACGCCGTTCTTCTTGCGCAATTGGCTGAGCTGCGTGCCGAAGATAACGGCATCCATCTGCCTCACCTCCTCTCACATGATAGGTAAAAAAAGAATATCTTAATCTTTTATACATAGAAAATTAGTCCATTCGAGAATTGCTTTTGCCCAAATGAAGTCATTTTATGCACGCGACGAAAACAGCGTGCTTTTTTATGCTATACTTTTATTGAACAAAGATCTCGATTGTCGGCAATAGGTAGCGTTACCTATCCAGATAAGTCGGATATGTTGCTAGATTTTGCGCCTAGGGAACTAACACATATCCTCTTAATGATTTGATGGATTCAAATTGCTTCGTATCTTGCTTCCAAGCTGGTACAATGATCCGAGTGTGCACAATGTATGTGAACGCTTAACAATGAGCTAAGAAAAACTGAAACGGTATAAGAAGACGTCTGAATCCTAGCGGTTAGTACAAAAAGATTAAAAAAGAGGCAACGAGGATCGTGTACTGAGATACATATTAATTATTGGTAGCATGGTTATTGTTTGTCTGGAAGGTAATGGCGTTTGCATAGGTGGCAATTTGGAGGTATGGTAGACGATTTAATAGAAGCAAAACGGGGGTGATTCCATTGGTGAAGATAATAGCATAACATGAAAGCTCATAAGAACAAGTTGTCAATCGGTGCACTTAGCAATTCGAAAACGAAGCATTAAATTTCATTAGGAAGACAAGTAAGAAGGGAGAACGTACGAATGAAAAAATGTATTTGTTTTGTATTGGTACTAGCGCTTTTGGTAACGACAGTGGCATTTGCTGCCGATACCCTTTCCTTTATTCAGGAAAAAACTGCTGCGAGCCCGGTGGGGAGCACAGGCCGTACATAGCAGATAGAGGCCGATTAGGGTATGGGAACAAAAAATGGGAACAAGGGAACAAACATCTCTTTCTCCTATATATCCATTTATATATATATCTTTTATAAATAATAGATATTTGTTCCCATCAGGATTTGTTCCTTCTTCAAAAAACCGCATAACAAAGCCGTTTGTTTGATTCTTGCGGTTTCGTAAAAATGGGAACAAACTAGGGAACAGAGATAGGAACGGGCATGGGAACAAACTGGGAACCGGCTGCTATTTTGAGGTTCTATTTTGTTCGATATTATTCGGCTCATTTTTTGTTCCCATCTCCTTGTTCCCACATCGTTCCCAACCGCGTTGCTTACCATAGAACCGAAAGTATCTGACACCGTTAAATGGAACCCAGTCTTTTTGTTCGTTCATGACCTCCCGGATGTTGTGCAAATCCCATCTGCTTGGGTCTGCAAAGCTCTTGCCCAACGCTTCGCGGTAAAGCTGTTTGGAGCAGACAAAATCACCCTTATAGCTCTCCAGCCACCCCTCGATCTGTCCGGCGATGGTGTCCTCCGGCATAAACTCGAGCTGCACCGTTTTGAGCTGCTTTTGGACGGCCGGGCTAAACTTCATGCTGTAGTCGCCGGTTTTGTAGAGGGTCATGGCCTCGGCCCAGAGCTGGCTCAGGTACAGGCGGGAGTCGGCCTCGTTCTCGAGGATATGCACCTCGGCGCGGTCGGGGTGGACCATGACGGGGAGGAATCTTCTGTTGCCCGCGCGGTCGAGGGGCAGAAAATCTGTGCTGTTTGCCGTACCGCCAAAGACGCACTGGCGGGGCCTGTCCTTGGGCTGGGCCTCGTAGGGGGTGCGGTAGGTCTCCTTCTGCCGACTGATAAAGGAGCGGATTTCCTCGATGGATTTGGCGCT
>CALLNG010000244.1 GCA_938005345.1 uncultured Clostridia bacterium | reverse complement strand
GAATTTAAGAGTATACTTTTCAGAAGGTGCACAAAGTGTAATTGACCGTGCTACATCAGTACGGTTCAAAAAAGCGGAAATCATCTGCTGCAACTCAGATGTTGAGGAAGTAGGGTTTAACAGAGGATTTTACAGTGTGGATATTAAATTCTATTTCAAAATTTGCTTGGAAGCATGCGGATGTGGCGGACGGCCGATTGAAATAGAAGGACTGGCTACATATTATAAAAAAGTGATTTTATTTGGTTCTGAGGGGAGTGCTTTCACGTTTACATCCGACATGGATGCAAATTATTGTGAATGAATCAAACCGGAGAAAAACAATCTGCCTAAAGCAGTGATTGAAACGGTAAATCCGGTTGCGTTAGGCGCAAAAATCGTAGATGTATGCTGTGATTGCTACTGCAGAGAGGACAATGTGAGTACATCAAGCTGCGGCAGCTGTGATATCAACGACATTCCTGGCTGCATTTCGAATTTGTTTGATGGTCCAGTGGGGAACTTTGAATGCAAAAAACGGATTTATGTAACGTTGGGTATCTTTGTAATTGTACGTCTGCAAAGAAGTGTACAGCTTTTGATCCCATGTTATGATTTTTGTATTCCAGAAAAGGAATGTATTGAACAGCCGGAAGATGATCCATGCAAATTATTTGAAAAAATTAAATTCCCAGTGGACGAATTTTTCCCACCCAGTAATTATATGCCGCAAAACGATTGCGACTGTGGTTGTAAATAGGGTCCACACCCAAAGGGGCCGGAGTGCGAAAAAGCACACCGGCTTCTTTTTTTATGGAAGAAAAAGCGGGAAAACTTTGAAGCTTGTACCCTATTGAAAAAATAGCCATTTCATGTTACAATATAGTATAAAACGAAACGGAATAAAGATAGGAGGAATTAATATGACGCAAGAATTGCGGCGAAAGGGTGAACTGGCAAAGCAGGCAAGCAGACAACTCATCTGTACAGATACGAAAACGAAGGATCGGGCATTAAACCATATGGCACAGGCGCTGACAGACCATGCAGAGGAAATTTTGATGGAAAACCAAAAGGATGTTGCACAAGCAAAAGAGAAAGGAATTACCGGAGCGTTGATAGACCGGCTGACGCTGACACTGGAGCGGATAGAATCCATGAGAGAAGGAATTTTAGAGATACGGGATTTGGAAGATCCTATTGGCCAAACCATTGATATGACAATGCGTCCCAACGGTTTAGAGATTGGGAAAAAACGTGTCCCGATCGGTGTTATTGGGATTATCTATGAAGCGCGCCCTAATGTTACAGCGGATGCGGCAGCGCTATGCCTAAAAACCTCAAATGCGGTGATTTTGCGCGGGGGGAAGGAGGCCATCCGCTCCAATCTGTGTATTGTCCGGGTGCTGAGCCAGGCCATGCAGGAAGCCGGGCTGCCAGAAGGGACCCTGCAAATCATAGAAGATACCTCGCGTGAAACAGCCAAAGAACTGATGAAGCTGAATGCATATATAGATATGTTGATTCCACGCGGTGGTGCAGGACTGATTCAGACAGTCGTACAGGAATCGACGGTTCCGGTTATTGAAACGGGAGTGGACAACTGCCATATATTTGTAGATAAATCCGCAGATTTTGAAATGGCAAAAAATATTATTATTAATGCTAAAACTCAGCGCCCGGGCGTATGCAACGCCATGGAAAGCCTGCTTATACATGA
>CALLNG010000243.1 GCA_938005345.1 uncultured Clostridia bacterium | reverse complement strand
GCAGGTGCAGATTACCCGCCTGGAAAATGTGGATCAATCCGTCACATTTACCGTGACATGCAGCGCGGACGGGGCGGCAGATGCGCAAAAGAGCAGGACGTATTCGGTGCAGAAAACCAGCACTTCTTCCGGCGGCGGCTCTTCCTCCGGCGGTGGAGGAGGTAACAGCGGCGGCGGAAGCGGCGGCAGCGCTGGCGGAACTGGCGGCGGAGGCGGGGGGTCTGTTGTAGCACCGCCAGTTTCCACACCACAGCCGGCGGAACAGCCGGAGCCGACGGACGAAGCGCTGTATCATGATTTGGCCGACGCACAGTGGGCAGTGCCCTATATTCAAGCCCTAACGGAAGCGGGGGCAATCTCCGGCGACCAGGATGGGAACTTCCATCCCAATAGTCCGGCGACCAGAGAAGAGTTTGTAAAAATTTTAGTTTGCGCCATTGGCGCACCGGTTGACACACAGACAGAGGGTGTGTTGCCGTTTACGGATGTGGAGCAAAACGCTTGGTACTATCCTTATCTGGCAGCAGCCTATCAAATGAATTTAATCCAAGGGGTGTCAGCAACAGAATTTGGTATTGGACAGACCATCAGCCGTCAAGATATGGCAACCGTGATTTACCGCCAGCTCAATCCAGAAGGCCAAACGGTGCAAGGAAGCAGTTCTTTTGCAGACAGCAGCCTCATTGCGGACTGGGCGAAAGACGCGGTATGGTATTTGGAAAGCGAAGGCATTCTCAGCGGCGATGAACAGGGGAATTTCAACCCGTGGAACGCCACCACCAAAGCGGAGGTAGCAAAGGTAGTTTGTTCCATTTTGGATTAGAAAAGAGAAGAGTCAGAGCCGGGCGGGTATGCGCCCGCCCGGCGTAGAATCAAGGAGGGATAAAAATGGGCAAATATCGGTTTGGCGCGCTGCTGCTGGCTGCGGGCATGCTGCTTTCTTCGGCTACCGTATTGGCGGAGGAACTGCAAGAGTACATGCCAGAGGAACCGGTTGTGGCAAGGGCGGCAGACGAACCGCTCACGATTGAAAATGCGGCAAGCAACGATGAACTCAATGAAGCAATCCGCGCGCTTAGCGATGAAGAATATGAAGAAGCAATCCGAACCTACCGGATTGACCCCATGCGTTTTGCCAATGGGTTGACGGATGACAGCAAGTTTGACGGCTTGCCGGATGAAAAGTTTTTCGGCACGTGGGATGGGGAAAAATGGACCCTTGGGCCGACGATCAATTATGACTACGTCGATCCCAACGGGCCGGATTTGTCCGCAGTAGAGGCCGCGGCAAAGGCGGGGGATTATGCCCTGGCAAAACAGGAATGGCTGAACTATGCACGCGCCGTGGAAAGCTACCGCGTGCGGCCTATGATGGGGAGCAATGATGAAACCCAGCACATGACGGCGGAATTGATGTATGACCGGGTGTATTGGAACTCCAACTCTAACGCAAAGCTGGTGGACGTACTTACCATTGGCAACGAAGCGGCGGATGTAGAGATTGACCTCAATAACGTGGTTTCCTATATTAAAGAAGCGGCCAGCCAGGAGGTCACTTTCTATCTGGCATCAGTCTATAAGGATGGATCCCGTGCGGAGTTTGACAGCATCAACAGCGATAGTGGGAAAGGACCGGTGCTGGAAATTACGTCCAACGGCGCCACGCAAAAATTTTATCCGACGGACGACGCCACCATTTCCGGCGATGGACTGCATGAAAAAACAGCCAGCAAACGGAACAAATATGGCATGCTGCCAACGTTGGAGCTGGAAGAAAGCGTGAGCAGCATTGGAGAGGCGCGCGTCAACGTCAATGAATGTAACTGCGATGACGCACAGGCGCCGCTGCATACCAGGGAGTGCCAAATTGTGGACGATGGCACCAAACGCGCCCTCATTAAGTTCAAACTGGACGGCGCGATTGCGGCGGACGCAAATGTGACCAATGCAACGCTGCGCCTGCATGGCAGGAATGCTTCCGGCCAGGGGACGATGAAGTTTTTCGTGCTGATTACCAAAGAAAATTCCCAGGAAACA
>CALLNG010000242.1 GCA_938005345.1 uncultured Clostridia bacterium | reverse complement strand
GAGCACCGAGGAGACGCTTCAGGCCGTGCTCGAGGAACTGGTGGAGGAGAAGGTCACCTATCAGCACGCCGAGGAGCTCGGCCTGACCGAGCTGACCGACGAGGACATCCGCAAGCTGGCCGACACCTACAACGCCTTTGTGGACGGCACCCTGAAGGATGTCAAGGGCTTCTGCGCCGTGGCCACCACGGAGGAAATCGCCAGGCAGGACTACATCCTCACCCCCGGCCGGTATGTGGGCATCGAGGAGCAGCAGGACGACGGCGAGCCCTTCGAGGAGAAGATGACCCGGCTGACAAAGGAGCTGTCGGAGATGTTCCGGCAGTCCCACGAGCTGGAGGCGCAGATCAGGGAGCGGCTGAGGGGGATTGGGTATGAGGTGTAAACTTGCTGATATAGCAGAATTTAATCCCAGGGAATCACTAAAAAAAGGAACTGTTGCAAAAAAGGTAGCAATGGAGCAACTGCGGCCTTTTTGTCGCGACATTCCCGGTTATACGCTGGAACCGTTCAACGGTGGAACGAAATTCCGGAATGGTGATACCATTATGGCAAGGATTACTCCTTGTTTGGAAAATGGAAAAACGGCGAAGGTTGCCATTTTGGATGACGGTGAGATTGGGTTTGGTTCCACAGAGTATATCGTTTTCCGCGCTAAAAAAAGCGTTTCTGACGAAGATTATTTGTATTATCTGGTTTGTAGCCCGCTTGTTCGCGATGCAGCCATTAAATCCATGGTAGGTTCATCCGGGAGACAGCGCATTCAAATTGATGTTGTACAAAATTTAGAAGTTGACCTCCCCTCTATGACAGAGCAAAAAAAGATAGGTGCTCTGTTACGTGCTCTCGACGATAAAATCGAACTGAACAACAAGATCAACGAGAATTTACTTGAGCAAGTGTTTTCCTTGTACCGCAATATGTTTATTGAAACGGTCAACGATCAACGTCTTGTGTGCCGTGCAGGTGCATACTTCGATATTTCCATCGGCAAAACACCACCACGAAAAGAACAGCAATGGTTTTCTAATCAGCCAACGGATTGTGTATGGGTGTCTATTGCGGATATGGGCAACTGTGGCGTTTATATCAGTGATAGCTCGGAGTATCTTACCCACGAAGCTGTTGAACGATTTAATGTAAAACTTATACCAAGCAACACCGTTATACTCAGTTTTAAGCTAACAGTGGGCCGAGTAGCAATTACGGATGGAATAATGACAACCAATGAAGCGATTGCTCATTTTAAGACAGAAATCCCAGCGATAAATGAATATTTGTACTGCTATCTTAAAGAATTCAACTACGAAACAATGGGAAGTACATCCTCTATTGCCACAGCTGTTATCAAAGGGATGCCGTTTGTTGTGCCTACTAATGAAGAATTGAATGAGTTCCATAACCTAGCGACACCATTGTTTATGATGATTAAATCAAATCAGCGTGAGAATAAAAATATGTCTGAGTTGAGAGATACCCTGTTACCAAAGCTACTTAATGGAGAGATTAACGTATAATGAAAATAAATAAAATTACCCTATTTATATGCACTGTCTTAACTATTATAAGCGGTTTGGCAATTATCTTGGTTGATAGCATTGTTCCTGATAGTGTAGATACTTCCCTGTATCAAAGTGTAGCTTCCGGAATTTTCACTGGGTTTATTGTTTCTTTGGTCATCTCTGTTATCGGTTATTTTCATGAACGTAATATCATTCTTGAAAAAACCGATAGTAACATTAAGAGTCTCTATATCAACATGATGGTTCTTTCTAAGATTATAGGGAGCATATTACCACAAATACATAAAGCCGCTAGTATGGAACCCTTGCCGTTTAAAAATATTTCTGGATTGTCGGAACTCAGTGTTAGCTTTGCTGAAAAAATGGATCTTGGACTCTTTTCTCCTATTTGGCAACGAGGAAAGTTAGCTCGGATTTATGCAGAGCTCATTGAATTTCAACAGGAGCTCTATAATATCAAAAATATTTCGGTAAATCTTCAAGCACAAACTATTGATTTTACAATAAAAACCTTGGAACTGCAAAATGCACAGTTACGTGGGGTACAACCAAGTCCAACAGAATTTGAAAGCATCGATGAGCTAAAAAATCTAATTAACATCAGGACAGCCAAATTTCATGAATATGTAACAGGTCAGGCATTGGAATTAGAAAAAATCGCAAAATTCTTCTACAATTACAAAGATCGTAAACATCCTTGGGAAAGAATAAAAGCCAATCTAATGCTACAAGTAGAAGATATCGTAAAGAGGTGACCCACCATGCCCTTCACTGAATTCAACTACGAAAACGCCGTCTTGCAGCTTTTTACCCAGACC
>CALLNG010000241.1 GCA_938005345.1 uncultured Clostridia bacterium | reverse complement strand
GGGGGTTTTAGCTTTGCGCTGCGTGCTGGCTATGACCTTCACATCCGGAAACTGGCGCGCAAATTTGCGCTGCACTTCGTGAATGTCTCCGGTTTGGCGGAACATACGGCGCAGCGTTTCTTCCGAGACAAATAAAATGTCCACGCCCTGCATCACCTGCATCAGGCATTCGCGTGCAGTGTCTTCGTCCCACAGGCTGGCGCGGTAGTTTACGTCAAATGAAATGAGCGCGCCTTGCTCCTTGAACCGGCGA
Source organism: uncultured Clostridia bacterium (assembly GCA_938005345.1). Lineage (GTDB taxonomy): Bacteria > Bacillota > Clostridia > RUG12999 > RUG12999 > JAAWTG01. The sequence continues at coordinate 4,921 of CALLNG010000241.1, read as the reverse complement.
ATCGCTTCCAGAGCCACATTGCGTACAGATTCATTGAGCGCCAGGGTAATACCGCTGACATGGAATATTTTGCAGCTGGAATAGGCTTCTTCATTGATATCCTCCACCGAACAGCCTGCGAAGGAGGAACCTGCACGGTCATATACCACCGTGGGTACGCGCGGATAGGCGCCGCTCTCATAATAATAGATACCCAGGCGTTTTTCTGCGCTTTTGTCATAGGTAATAAAATCATCGCTGATACCGCTGTAGCGGATTTTATTTTTAATGAATTTTCCAATTTCATTGTCGGGCAGTTTGGTGATGATGCCCGTGCGGCAACCGAGCTGGGAAATGCCGCTGACCACGTTCAGTTCCGCGCCGCCTGCGCGTTTGTCAAACGTCTCGCTTTGGGAAATCCGTTCTTTGCCAACGGGAGAAAGGCGGAGCATAACTTCGCCAAAACCCAGCACGTCAAACGGAGTCTGTTTCATTTTGTCTAACATGGTAGTTCAGTACCTCCTTTATCCTATGCGTATTTTCCTTCCGCTCTGCTGCACAAAAACAGATTCGGCTGCTGCCTGATTTGGCAGTCCTTACTATGTATTATACACGATTTTCCGCACGAGGGCAAGCCTTATTCTTCACTGTCTTTTTGAAATCCTGTAATAAAGAGGATAATCAATAAAATGACGGGTAGATTGTCATCGGTGTCACTGCCCAGCAAAAACAAAATCAAGGCCAGCAAAATAATGTCGTCCAGCGCGAGGCTGCGCAGCGCATTGCCCAGGCCGCCAGTGAGCGCGCCCAGCGAATGGCCCGGTCCAGTGAACTTCGCCGTTTGCGCTGTGGTATGGGTATCCGGCGCGGTAGAACCGTCCGGTGAAGCGGTATGCGTTCCGCTCCCTTGCGGGGCGGCAAATTCTTTAAAATACGATTTTTCCATGGTAGTCCGTCCCCTTTCTATCCAGTGGTTTATTTGTTAAAAAGGCCAAGCCCTTTTGAAATTTGGGCGAGCTGTACGATTTTAATGGCGCTGTCAATTTTGGATGCACGCACGGGATTCATGTATGGCTTAAGTGCCAGAAGCAAATTCATGTGCGGGTTGTTTTTCAGGCTGCCCATGCTGCCCATGCCGCCTAGCAGCCCGGACAAATCCATCGGTGGTTTAGCGCTTTGCCCGGAAGGTGCCGGCACCGCAGGCTCAGCTGGCAGGGAGGGGGCTGTGTCCACCGGAACCGGGTCGGGCTGCGCTTGCGGCGTTTTGTTCATGTTTGCCGCACCGCCAAGCCCTAATGTCTCCACAATTTCATCCACTTTGCCGCTTGCACCATCGCCCAGCAAGTTTTTTAACATTTCGATTGCATTGGATAAATCTTGGTTTGCCATTGCATCATTCCTCCTGATTCACACAATCCGCATCCTGTGCGGATTTAGCGGTTTAACATATTGCGCAGTTTTTGCAGCATGCCGTTGTCCATTTGTTGCATCTGTCCCAAAAGCGCGTCCAGTTGCCGCTGATCCATGGAGGACAGGCGCTCTTTGAGCGCATGGATGCTGGAGGCGTTGATTTTTCCCGCCGCGGACTCGTTCCCAGTCTGCTTTAGCATTGCGGCAAGCCGCTGCTGCAATTCGCCGTCCGGCATGCCTGCCAGTGCGCGCAGCGCATCAATATCTACTTGTTTCATGATGTTCCACCTGCTTCCATTTTATGATTACTACCAGTATATGAGAACCGACAATAAAATGTTTCAAAAATTTATAAGAAATTCCCTTGTAAAAGTAAAAGAATATTGGTATAATGGAAAAGAAAGGAGGATATGAGTATGGCAGATGAACATGTACATGGCGAAGATTGCGCCTGCGGGCATGACCACAGCGAAGAAGAAATGGACAACTTTGTGGTGCTGACAGACGAGGACGGCAATGAAGTGGAATTTGAATTTTTGGACAGCATTGAATATGGCGATGCGACTTATGTTATTTTGCTGCCGCCGGACGATAACGGCGTGATGATCATGGAACTGGAAGAATTGGAAGATGGGGAAGAATCGCTGCTGCAAATCAACGATCCGATGATTACAGAAGAGGTATACGCGATTTTTAAAGATAAAAACCAGGACATTTTTGATTTTGAAGATTAAAATTTCATGACAAACGGGTATCAATCCTTGCAAAATGAAACATAATATGATAGAATCATAAGAGAGAAGAAAAAAAGGCGGCGGACGCCGCCAAGGGAAACAAAAGAAATCCCTGCGATGTGCGAACACAAGAATTACTAAAACCATTGAATACTCTAGGGAACCGGCTTTCCGGCCTGTAGTACATGCCCCCGCCGGGCGTTTGCCCGGTGCCAGGGGACGTATGAACTCCCGGAGGTGGTACCCACCTGGCTTAGCAGGTTTGAGAGTGATTTTGTGTAACGGCAGAGCGGGGTTTTTCTATTTATGGGAACTATGAGAGGAGAACAAATGAAATGTCAGTGCTGGAACAGATTGAATGGAGCCGGTATTGGCAGGTGGAATCCGGCAAAGATAAACCGCGGATTTTGCTTGTGGGAGACTCTATTACGGAGGGATATAAACAGTATCTTGGCAATCTTGCTGGAGAGGAAATTTCGGTAGACGCCTATACCACTTCCAAGGCCACAGACAATCCGCTGTTTGTAAAAGAATTGGAGTACATACTCACACAGAACCGGTATCAGGTTATGCACTTTGCAAATGGGCTGCATGGGTTTCACCAGCCACTGGAAGATTATGCCGCACGCTACCGGGCGGTAATGCAAAACATGCAACAAAATTATCCTGGGCTGACTATTGTTTTGGCAACATCCACACCAGTGCGCGACACGGAGAAAGAGAAAATTGTACAGGAGCGCAATGCGTCTGTGCGCACTCTGGCACAGGAACTGCATCTGAAGTTGGATGATTTATACCAGGTCATGGCGGCCAAATTAGAACTACGTTCGGAAGATGGCGTACATTATGGCGCGGCAGGATACCAATATTTGGCTGAAAAGGTTTGGAACCTGCTGCGGCAGGAAATGAGCCGGTAAGGTGTTTTTTAGGGCTTGCTGCCGGAGAAAAAACATAGCAGACAGCAAAGACAAGTTAGCAAAGAGAGGAAAGGGAAGCAACATGAGTCTGGATGTATCTCAGTATCAGGACTATGACATTCACACGTTTGAACTAAACGGACGGGAGGGCGTCCTCATCTGCCCGGCACAAGTGAAGGAAGAAAATCCATACATTTGGCGGACGGAGTTTCTGGGCGCGTTCGATTTTGTAGACCAGGAGATGCTAAAACGGGGCTGGTGCCTGGCGTACTACCGCATCAGCGACATGTATGGCGCGCCACAGGCAATCAGCTTGATGCGGGAGTTTCAAACGTATATAGAACAAACCTTTCATTTGGCGCAAAAAGCGGTGCTGCTAGGCTTCAGCCGGGGCGGGCTGTACGCTGTCAATTATGCCGCAAAGTATCCTTATAAGGTCGATAAGCTGTATTTAGATGCTCCGGTGCTGGACATTTTTAGTTGGCCCAAAGGGCATTTGCGGGGAACGTACGCGCCCAAAGAGTGGGAGGAATGCAAAACACTGTATGGCGTGCAAGGCGGCGAGCTGGACACGCCGGAAAACCCAGTGCATAAAATTGGCACGCTAATTGCCAATGAGATTCCGGTGATACTGGTCGCAGGGGACTGTGATGAAGTGGTGCCGCTTCAGGAAAATGGCCTGATTTTGTATGCACAGTACATGGCGAACCAGGGCAACATCAAATTGATTGTCAAGCACGGCGTGGGGCACCATCCGCACAGTTTGGAGCAACCAGAGGAAATTGCGGATTTTTTGGTGCAAAGCCGGTTTGGCTGTTTTATTAGCAGCGGCGCATCGGACTGGGAAATTTTGCAGCATACAGGCGGAAGTGCCAGTAGAGAATTTTCCGGAACATTTGTGACGCAGCAGGGCGGCGTAGGGGCAGTACCCTATATCCGTGTGGTGCGGGAAGCCTGCGGAACGGTGGTCGTGCCGTGGACAAAATGCCAGGTGGAACACAACCGGTGGCACATAAACCTCCAACTTCCGCTGGGTGGGTTGTACCGGATTGAAACCTGTTTAACGTCCGATCCCTCGCAGATGGAATGGGCGCGCCGAGGAGATATGATCCGCCATGTCGGCGTGGGAGACGTCTTTATCATTGCAGGCCAGAGCAACGCGGTGGGCTACGGAAAGGACAGCATTACAGACGGGCCTGAGATGGGAGTCCATATGCTGAAGCAAAATGGGAAATGGGATATTGCAGCGCATCCATTTCAGGACGCAACGCAGTCGCTGCATACACAGAATATGGACGGCGCTAATACAGGAAACGGCCCCTACTTGTCGTTTGGTAAATACATAAAAAGATTGCTCGGTTATCCGATTGGCTTTCTCCCATGCGCTTTGGGCGGCAGCGGGATTGACCAATGGGATAGAAACTGTCCAGGGTCTTTATATTGGAATATGATGAATATTGTAAAAAGCAGCGCGAATACCAAGGTGAAAGGGATGCTGTGGTACCAGGGCTGCACGGATGCGGCAGAAATGGAAACGGCAGAAGCCTATTTAGGAAAATTTGCGGAACTGATACAAAACATCCGGCAGGATTTGGATGCGCAGGAGCTGCCGGTGTTGACATTTCAGATTGACAAAGCGCTGGGACTGCCATCGCTGGAACTGGACCGCAGTTGGGGCAGACTGCGCGAAGCACAGCGCCAGGCCGCTATGCAGCTGAAAAACGTTTGGGTTCTGCCGACAACGGACTGTGGATTGTCAGACAGCATTCATATTAGCGCGGCCTCCCAGGTGATGCTAGGGGAACGGTTGGCAAAAATGGCCTTGTACCATATCTATGGCATGACACAGTTCCAATGCTGGAATGCGCCTAATCTCGTCAA
>CALLNG010000240.1 GCA_938005345.1 uncultured Clostridia bacterium | reverse complement strand
CCCTTCTAACCTTTTCTGCTCGGATACATCGTCATTTTGTGCTGAGATTTTTACGACCTCATTCGCTATCCTATTGATATTCTTCGGGGTAAGTAACTTTTTGCATTCTTCCACAACCACATCCTCTATGTAGTTTTTCATAATCATTTTCTTTTTGCATGGCTTTCTGGCACCCGAATTTTTACACTTGTAGTAGTTGTAAATCACCCCTTTTGTACTGATTTGGTTTGAGCTATGTCCGATCATCATAGACTTACAGTACCCGCAATATAACTTAGTGGTCAGAAGATATTCGGCCTTTGCTCTCGCCCGCGCCGGAGCCTGTTTATTCAGCTTCATTTTATCCTGAACTTTTTCAAATAACGCATCATCGATAATTCTCGGCATCCCGCCTGCCACTTCAATATCTTTGTATTTGTAAATGCCCAAGTATTTCCGGTTTTTCAGCAGCACGTGCAAAGAGGATTTATTGAACTGTGCTCCCTTTGCCGTTTTTATATGCCGTTCGTTCAAATTGTCGCAGATTTGTTTTGCGCTCCATCCTCCCGCATATTTCGTATAAATTTCTTTCACGATGGGAGCCTTCTGCGGATCAAGAACATATTTATGATTTTGAATTCTATATCCTAACGGTGTAGTCCCTCCGTTGGATAAGCACTTCTCCGCATTGACGTCCATTCCTCGTTTTACCTTTTGGGTCAAATCATCGGAATAAAACTGATCTATACAAATTTTTACCAGATTGGCAAAGCTGCCATACGGAGAATCGTCATATTTTTCTGTGGCGGAGCGAACAGAGACACCCAACTCGGTCAATTTGTTTATATTATTCAATACTTGGCGTACCTGTCTTCCGAAACGGTCAGACGAGTAGATAATAACCGTGTCAAACTGCTTCTTCTCCGCATCTTTCAGCATTTTTTGAAACTGGTATCGATCATCACTTCTGCCTGTTTTAGCTCTGTCCGCGTATTCATGAATTACGGAGAATCCGTTTGCCTGCGCATATTCATGGCAAACTTTCAGCTGTCCCTCTATACTTTCTTCTCTCTGCTTGCTATCACTGTACCTCGCATAAATAACCGCTAACATCAAATATTGACCTCCTTGTTTTTTAGTGCGTCCAACAATTTGTTAAAAATCAGTTGGTTCG
>CALLNG010000239.1 GCA_938005345.1 uncultured Clostridia bacterium | reverse complement strand
GAATTTGGCAGGATTATTGTCGTTGCTGGAGAAGGAGGAACGCCTGCCCAAAACCATCCTTTATACGCTTAACCAGAAAAATAACTATGTATTGGCAACAATCGCGGCCTGCTTCCAGCAGGAAGGTGTCCCAGGCAGGGTACAGCTGGGACCAGCATGGTGGTTTAACGACAACCGGGACGGTATTCTCTGCCAGTTAAAGGATTTTGCCAATGCTGGCGTGCTGGCGACCTTTGTCGGAATGCTAACGGACTCCCGCTGCTACATTTCCTATCCGCGCCATGAGTATTTCAGACGTATTTTCTGCGATTTGCTGGGAGGGTGGGTAGAGCAAGGCGAATTTACCAGCGATCCGCAAGTTTTAAAAACGTTGGTAGAAGCAGTCTGTTACCGTAATGCATTGCGTTATTTTAACGCACCATCATGATATACATCAAAATGAGCGGAATGGTATTATGTTATACGTGAAAAAATAAAATCGATAGAGAAAACGGGCACCATATGAGATGGTGCCCATTTATTTTGACTACAGTAGATCTTACTTTCGTATAGTATGATTGATAATTGTTTAATGTTTAACTTAAGGTTTTTTCTGCTATAAAATTCCTAAACGATTCATTTTCATAAAAAGTTTTAATATAGTTTGTCTGGACTTGACAGTAAGAATGTATTGTCGTCATATGTCGGCGCTATTACTGAAAAGGAGTTTTTAAATCTGGCTATATTTGGCGTAGCATGGTGATTTCATTGATTTGCTCAAGTTCCTCTCGTGTGAATGACATGTTATCCAGTGCAGCAACATTCTCATATAGCTGTTGCGGATGGCTGCACCCTACCAGCACGGAAGTAACGTTTCGCATAGCCCATGCCAGCGCCATTTGGGACAAGGTTTGCCCGCGTTGCTGTGCAAGTTGGTTTAACTGTTCTAGCTGTGCTAGCAAAACATCGTCTAAATCGTTTTCTGTAAGAAATTGAGAAGGTTTAGCTATACGGGAATCAGTAGGTATAGCCCCTCCTAGATATTTTGCACTCAACAATCCTTGGGCAAGCGGGGAATAAGCAATGCAGCCTACACCTACATCTGTCAAAGTCTGTTGTAAATCTGTTTCAAAGAGGCGGTGCAGCATACTATAGCGTGTCTGATGAATTAGACAATGAATACCCATCTCCTGGAGGATATGGCAGGCTTTAGCGGTCATTTCCTGGCCATAGTTGGAAATACCTACATACAGTGCTTTCCCTTGACGTACCGCCGTTGCGAGAGCATCCATCGTTTCCTCTAATGGTGTTTCCCGGTCGGGACGGTGGGAATAAAAAATATCTACATAGTCTAGCCCTAACCGCAAAAGACTTTGATCTAACGATGCCAGCATAGACTTTTTGCTGCCAAATTCTCCATAGGGCCCCTCCCACATGCGATATCCGGCCTTTGTAGAAATGACCATCTCATCCCGGTGCCCAGGAAGGTATTCCCGCAAGATGCGGCCAAAATTCTTTTCGGCGCTGCCTGGTGTAGGCCCATAGTTGTTGGCTAGGTCAAAATGGGTGATACCCATATCAAAAGCAGTGGTCACGATAGCGGCCATATTGTCATAGCTGTCTGCACTGCCAAAATTGTGCCACATTCCCAGAGAGATGCGCGGTAGCAAAAGTCCACTTCTCCCGCATCGGTTAAATTGCATTTGTTTGTATAACATAAAAAGGCTCCTTTCTGTTTCTTATTATCTTATGTACACTTAATAAAAGGACTGTATTTTCTTATATGGGGATTTGAGCATATGATACCGGTTAAGAATTTTCTTTTCCATGCGCTTGCTGTAAACGAAGCACACGTGCACTGTGAGGCGGCAGGGTAGGTAGAGGGATGCAGGTGTCAAACGTACCGAGTGGTTCTCCTGTCCAAAAGTCGAATGCGTCCGCGGGTTCCTTAATGGGAACTGTGATGGTATGGAATGTATTTTCAAAATTAAAAATACAGATGATATGTTTACTGCGAATACGGCCGATTGAAAAACTGTCATCATCAAAGACAGCGGCCTCTCCAGCCGTCCGCATGAGGAGGCGCAGCACATGCAAGCTTTGGTCAGAGACGCGGTCTAATAGGTCGCCACTCAGAATCATGCCGCCCGATGCCAGAATCACTGCGCGGTGAAACTGGAACTCATCCGGTGTTAGTTCGGATTTTTTTATTTGACGAATTCCATGCGATATATAGTCAAAATCCAGAGGTTCCAGCAACACACAGTCTGGATCATTAATCCATAACCGGTTGTGTTGCCAATTATGGCAAAATTGTTCAAGAGCATTGCCGCCCACTTGCTTCCATGCACGGTAAATGTCATTCGTAGCGCGATTGGCATGAACCAACCCGAGTTGTGGCCAAAATGGGGCATTGCAGCCTAAAATAAAGCTGTCTTGCCGGACAAGATTTGTAATAGTACGCATTCCCATACGAAAAGCCTCTACCGACGTTTTGGTGGAGTCGTGCCGTTTTTGTCCAGGCAGTGCGCCATAAGCAAGAAAATCCAATTTAAAATAGCGCATTCCCCAATCGTCATGCATGACCCGGACAATATCAGCAAGATAGGCGCGTGCCTCAGGGTGGGTCACATCCAGCACATACCAGTCTGATTTGTGTCCAATCCTATTGTCAGGCCGATTTTCTTCGTCGGTAATCAGCCAATCTGGATGTTCGTGGTATACGTCTGATTGCTCATCTACCACAAATGGAGATAAATAGCCGATTGGTTCCATCCCAATGTCCCGGATGGTGCTGCAAATGGTAGGCATATCTGCCCCCAGAGCTGGATTGGGCACAAGCCAGTCTCCATTATGCGCTTCGTATCCACCATCAATTTGTAGCCGGCCTAACTCTGGTATGCGTTCTTTCATAGCGCGCGCATTTCGGTAAAGTCCTTCTGCTGTCATGGGGCGTAGACAGTAATAGGAGCACCAACCAGTGGGAATAGGGCCATCCCAATGCAGGGGCGGATGGTGGAGCGCAATACGCTTTGCGATTGCGTCATAAAGTGCTTCGCGGTCATTGCCGGACAAAAGGGTTATCTCCTCTAGTTCCCACGTTTCTCCAGGTGCAAGAAGCATTTCTTCGGTATTCATCACAATTTCCAAATATCCGCCGCGAAAACGAAATTCTCCGCCAAATCGCTGGCAGGACGTAAATGCTGCTAACTGATCATCCTCTCCACAAGGAGCAAGCAGCAGCAGATTGTAGACCGTCCATAAATCCTGGTTAAATGGTGTATCGGGAAAATGAAAAAACGTGCGGTCGGTGCCATATTGCCCGATGCATTCGGGCGCCTCTAAAGTTCCACGGTATTGGCATAGCATTTGAAACCCTTCTCCATAAAAGGGAGTAGATGGCGAAAAGCCTGTTTCGCCGGCAAACAACGCGATTTCTTTAACGGATACAATATGATTTCCGGTATTGGTAATGCACACGCGGAGAGAATCTCCCTCCCAGAAACATTGTGCCTCGTATTGTTCTGGTGGCATAACCGTACATTCTTTGGTCCGGACAATCGGAAATGCATGTTGTAACAGAGTTTTGATGGTCATAAAACCACATCCTTTCAAGTAATATAATCTGCTGGATTTTTTCCAGTGTATTTTTTAAAAATTTCGCTAAAATAGCGTCGGTCACGGTAACCAACCATGCTTGCAACCTCATAAACCTTGTACTGGCCTGTAGAAAGCAATTCGCGTGCTTTTTGGATGCGTGTTTTGGTGAGGTATTCCATAAAAGTTTCACCAACGACCTCCTTGAAGCAGGAAGAAAAGTAGGTGGGACTTAAGTGTACTATAGCAGCTACATCGGTGAGCATAATGTGTTCATTATAATGTTCCAAAATATATTGTTTAGCCCGCTCCATTTCCTGCGTCATATCAGTTTTCCGGTTTCTTCCAATTTCCTCTGTAAAACCGGATAGAATTTGCATAAGCCAACTTCGGATTTCTGACAGGGAGCGGCATAATTCTAATTCTTCCACAGCGGAGCGGATAAAATGGAGCTGCTCTTGGGGAATGCAGTTACTATCGTATAGCATACGGGATAAGCGGGACAAGAATTCCACAATGATATTTTTGAATAGGATGGGGCCAGAGGTGCTTTCCTGGAGACTGCCCAAATAGCTATCTAAGGTGCTAGGCAAGTAATCCTGCGCACCACTTTTGACCACAGTAATCAATTCATTTTCTGCTTCGGTGGGATACCGAAAAGTACCTTGCGCCTGTTTTGTTTCCATGTCGCTAATAAAAATGACCTTGGATGTTGGAACATATAGCTTATAGTTGACCGCGCTCTGGGCTTCCCGAAAACAGAGGTTGATGCCCTCTGCCCCTTCATGTGGATTGCTGACGCCAATCGTAATCGGCGTTTCTAAAAGGGTCTCCACCTGTTCGCAGATTTGTTCAGCAAGCGCGGATAATTCTTCCCGGTTCTTCTGGTCGGACAGGTCCGGGCGGTAGTTAAATAAAACAACAATGCTGCCCGAATTGTAGTTAAACAAGTCTACCTTTTGGTTATATGTTACTGCGAGTTCGCCTGCTATATTGGAGATACAAAACCGCAAATAATTCTAAATCCTGAATGGAATGGCTTTTCTTTAAATCATTCAGCTGGTCAATATTTAGCAGCAGCAATATAAATTGGGTAGGCTCTAAATGAATATTTAAAAAAGAAAAACTTTCGGCCAGATTGGTATCAAATTGGGGATCGCTAATGATGTTTTTGAGATAATCTGATTTGACTATCGGCATACTTTTCACCATGCGGCGGTACGCCAACATTTCCTGCTCGCGACGGGATTGTTCCATGTCTAACTCGTTTTTTATGCGTAGCATTAGTTCATTTATTTCGCTGACCTTTACAGGTTTCATCAAGTATTCTTTCACACCTAGGCGAATGGCCTGCTTCGCATAGTCGAACTCACTGTAACCAGTCAAAACTACGATACGCGTTGCAGGGTACTGCTCTCGGAGATGCTTGCTGAGTGTAAGACCATCCATAATAGGCATATTGATGTCTGTGATGACTAAATCTACAGGATTTTTTTTCATCATGTCGAGCACTTCTTGACCATTTTTTGCTAGGCCTGCCACGGCAAAGCCCATTTCATCCCAATGAATGACTTGCCTGATACCCTTTATGGTATCGAGGTTAT
>CALLNG010000238.1 GCA_938005345.1 uncultured Clostridia bacterium | reverse complement strand
CAGTGGGCGTGTCCTGTATTGGCATGGCGGTGATACGCATTGCAACTTGCCTGATTAGCTTGTTCGCACCAACTTTTAGTCTGGGGATTTATGTATTTCTGCAGATGATAGGAATTGTACTGTTGTTTGTTGCACTCTTGCAGTCTCTGGAAATCAGTCAAAACCACGTAGTATATTGCCTGTTGATTGCCCTAGCAATTTGGGCGTTTGTTGCGGCGCTATATATTAGTTTGTTGGCCACGGACATTGCAAGTGTTTTTCGCAGTGTGGGACAGAGCGGATTGAGCGGGCTGCTGCGGTAACGGAAAATGAGAAGAAAATCCGCACAGATTTACGTGGCCATGCGGATGTTTAAGTAGCGGAAGGCAGTCTATGGTAGGCCGCTTCACAATCGATATAGCAGATTAAAAATAGGAGTGGAAATATGCAAGCAATTTGTGTGGGAGAACTGTTGATTGATTTTACGCCCGGGACGCAGGCGGACAGCTATGTGCGGCATGCGGGCGGCGCACCGGCAAATGTTGCTGTCATGTTGCAGCGGGGCGGCATTGAAACGGGTTTTTTGGGCAAAGTGGGGGACGATGATTTTGGCCGTTTTTTGGTGCGGACACTGGAGGACAATGGCGTGCGTCTGCTCTGCCAGCCGTATACCGAAGAGGCGGTTACGACACTGGCTTTTGTCACGCTGGCACCAAATGGGGAGCGGTCGTTTACGTTTGCGCGCAAACCCGGCGCAGACTTGCTGTTGCGGCGGAAGGATATTCCTGAGGACGCCGTCCAGCAGTGTACCTTGCTGCATGCAGGGTCCGTCAGTTTAACGGCGGAGCCATCACGGGTTGCAGTACGGTATGCCATGGAACTAGCACACGGAATGGGGAAATTGGTTTGCTTCGATATTAATTACCGGGAAATGCTTTGGAGCCGGGAAGCAGCGAAGCAGCAGGTGGATGCGGTGCTGCCAATGGTAGATTTACTAAAATTTTCAGAAGAAGAATTGGACTTCGTGGCAGAGGAAGCGCAAATGGAAGCATTTATGCAAAAGTTTGATGTGCCGCTGATGGTGCAGACGCTGGGCGCGAAAGGTGCGCGCTATTATCTGCGTAGTCAGAGCGGTTTCAGGCAGGGATTTGTGGAAGGATTTTGTGTACATGCAGTGGACGCAACAGGTGCGGGCGATGCATTTTGGGGCGGTTTTTTGGCAGCGCTGCTGCGCCGCGGCGTTACCAGCCGGGCACAGCTTAGCGAGGATACAGTCCGCCAGGCGTTAGAGGAAGCCAACTGCTGCGGTGCACTGTGTGTGCAGAAAAAAGGCGGCATTCCCGCGCTGCCCTTTTGGCAGGAGGTGCAAAACGCCGCACTGCCCAAACGCCAAGCCGCGCAGCAGGATGATTGATGGACGGCGCGGCTTAATAGCGCATAGGAAAAAGCGGTTATCTATTCCGGTATGATAGGACACAAAAGGACGGCAGTGTTACACTGCCGCCCTTTTTATATGGAACAACATTTAGCAATGATACTTTTTGAATCGGCTGCCCACACCAGCGGATATAAGCTGTCCTAGGAAGCGGAGCCGCCAACACAATACGGCAATTCCTATTGTGTAATGTCCGCAGTAGTTGCCGCAATCAGCTGCAACAAGTCTCGCGGCGCCATTTCAATTTGAAAGCCGATTTTCCCACCACTGAAAATGATGGTGTCTTGGTCCAGCGCAGAAGCGTCCAAAACTGTGGTATACTGCTTCTTCATACCGATCGGAGAGCAGCCGCCACGGATATATCCCGTCACTTGGTTGATGCTTTTGACGGGAATCATGTCCACGGATTTTTCTCCCACTGCCCTTGCTGCCGCTTTGAGAGACAATTCTTTGGCGACAGGAATGACAAAGACAAAATAGTTACGGCTACTGCCTTGGGTAACGAGAGTTTTGAATACCTGCGCTTCATCTTGGCCTAATTTGTGCGCCACGCTCACGCCGTCAATCTCTCCGCCCGGGTCGTAGGTGTGGGCGCGAAACGGGATTTTTGCCTTTTCTAAAATCCGCATAGCATTTGTTTTTACGGTTGCCATGGCATTACCTCCCTCAGTTTCATTCATCGTGATATAGGAATATTTGCTGGACGTCATTTGCCCAAATAACGCGCAGCCCCATCAACTCGCTAAAGGCGCGCAGCGGCACCAGCGTCCGGTTGTCCAGCAAAACCGGCGGAGTATTAATCCAATGCTCCGCTACCAGCTTATTGTCCGTGTCATAGTCCATCACATGGGTATCTCCAATGTTTACCGTCATGATCCGGTCGGGTAGAAAGACGGAAACCACGCCGTTGTCATAGTCCAGGGAAGCACCTAGTTCTTCAAACACCCCGCGCAGCGGCACCATGGTGTAGTCACCAAGGAGCTGCGGACGCACGTCCGGGAAAGTAACGGATTTGTCGTCAATGTAAACCGCCATAGGCTGCGGGTCATATTCGATATCCTCATAGGTGAAGGACAATTCAAAGGGGAGATTGCTCATGCCGCTTGCCACAATGTAGTAGGAATAGTCTGCATCATCATAGAACGGCACGTTTGGGTCGAATTCCCAGTACACACCCTCTTCGCTGCGGGACAAAATGGCTTCCTGAATATTTTGCTGTGGATAGAAATGTTCCTGATCCGCATCTGGGTCAATGCCCTTGCTCCTCGCTAAGGAAATAGTGGCGGCGTTGGTGAAATCCAATTCGCCGTTTTTGGTGCGCCAAACCGCAATGTTGATGCCGGCAGAATTGCTGCCGTTGGCGCGCTGCTCTGCAATAGCAGGCGAAGTACGCGGTGAAAAATGAATGCGGCCCACCACCTTTTTACCATCCTGCAAATGGTAATCCGCTTGCAGCATGCTGGTGTCAATTTTGTAGATGGTGCCGAAATTGCAGTTGTAGGTATTGTAATAAAGACGGTCCTCCCAGGTCATGTTGGGGAGATTACCCTGTGAATCACACGCAATCCGGTGCAGATTGGTTTTGTTGTCGGACGTATAATATTGGTTGTTTTCCAGGCGCGTTAAATCAATTTGTTCCCCTTCATTGATAATATTTTCCCCGGTCAAAACGGTTTCAAAAGGAAGTTGATATGCTTTGCCCGTTAGGTTCAGCACCGCACCGTTACCGCTGCCGCGCATGGAGGTTGCGCCCGGCTGCGCTTCCACTTCCCAGTCCGCGACATTTTGCGGAATAAAGGAGGTGTAGTCCACACCTGAATAGGCATAGGAAGTACATATGAGATTGCGTCCCGTATAGGCGCCGCCGTTGACGGATAGGGAAATCACACCGGTGGTTTCGCCTGTGATATCCGGGCCTACCGCGTAATTGGTCAACCAGGCAGCCTGTCCCGGCTGCAGCACCAGCGGATTATCCCACTTGCCCGCACCGCCTGCTAGGCCGGCAGTGAAATCGTTTTTCTTGGCAAAGATATCTAGGTACATCTGGCCAAAAGCGTTGTCCCAGCTGCTGACAGATTGGTGGTTGTCAGAATGTACCGTAATTTCCAGCGGTTCGCTTTCCTTGTTTTGCAACAAAATGCCAAAATAGATGTCCGTCTCCGTTTGGTTGATATGGGACCAATATACAATGGCATTGCCGTTGATGGGGGCGCGGCACAGATATTGCCGGGTATCATTGGTATATAAAGAGGATTTCCAAATGGCTTCCGGCCCGGAGGAAAGAAAGAAGTTGCGGTCTCCCGACACCTTGCCCTGTGCATCAAGCGGCTCAAAGGTTGCGGCGTCTAAAATTTTGACGCTGACGGTATAATCCCAGCGAAACGCCTCCACGTTTTGTTCCACATCCTGCTTTTTTTGTACGCCAACATAGACGGAAAACTGTCCGTTTTGCTCATCTGTGGTCCGAAAATAGCGCATCCGGCTAGGCTGGGAATAGCCGCCGGTCCAAATGGAGCAAGATTCGTTTGTCGCAGTTTGGACAAGGTCCAAATCGCTGGCAATATAAGCATCGTTGAGCTCCCGGTAGGAATCGTCTTCCGTTTCATGCGTCAAAAAAGACAGCACCACAATTTTACCGGCGGGGATGGTGAAATCCAGCGCATGGCGGTTGGTTTTGGACGATTCATTGTTTACCACCATGCTGCCATAAATCGTGTAGGCGTTCTGTTGGAAATCACTTTTTTCAATACGGGCAGGTGCAGCGGACGGCAGCGGCATTTTGGTTGGCGCAGCGCTCGATTGCGGCGAGGCAGACGCACTGGGTGTG
>CALLNG010000237.1 GCA_938005345.1 uncultured Clostridia bacterium | reverse complement strand
CCTCCATTATACCCAGAATCATACCAGTATTCTGTTATAAAATTTCCGCTAGAAAAACTCAAATGAGAAACGCTCTATACTATAATAATTCTACAATAACAGCAAAAATCCTCTTTTTATTTATCAGCTAATTTCACAATATTTAGAGACATTTTTATTTAAATTAAACAAATCTCATCGAATCTGAAGACGTTTTATTCCCTTAGCTCGATGTGTATCATCATCTATCTCTAGTACAATCCCGCAAAGCTGCGGTAGACTATCCGCCAGTTCGTAGCGTTTGGGAACAACATGGGTAAAACGGTAAATGGCAATATCTTTATCGACCCCCAAGATTGAATGATACGGCCCCGTCATACCAATATCCGTTATAAAAGCCGTCCCTGCTGGCAAAATCTGCTCATCTGCCGTTTGAACATGCGTGTGCGTTCCAAATACCAACTGAACCTTTCCATCTAAATACCAAGCCATTGCAGCTTTTTCGCTTGTCGCTTCCGCATGAAAATCGACCAAAATAATATCTGCTTCCAACTCCTGTAAAATATGCTCCATTTGTTGAAACGGACAATCTACCGGATTCATAAATGTTCTTCCAATTAAATTTATAACTGCTATTTTTCGTCCCTGACAAGTACGGACAATCCATCCATTTCCAGGCGTCCCCTGTGGATAATTAGCGGGACGAATAATAGGATAATTTTGTTGAAACAGCTCTAAAATAGCCTTTTTAGAAAATGTATGGTTTCCCATAGTCACAACGTCCACTCCGGCATCCAGCAATAATTCCAGCCGCTGTTGATTGATGCCATTTCCAGTTGTTGCATTTTCTCCATTTGCTACAACAAACTGGATGTTATAGTCTTGTTTCAAATATGGCAGTTGGCTTTTGACCATTTCTGCCCCCAACCGTCCGACCACATCTCCAATGCATAAAATATTCATACTACACTGTCCTCTTCCCTATTTGGCGATGTCTTTCACAATCATTTGCCCATCTTCCATTTCATAGGTGATTTGTATTTGTTGATTTTCTTTCAATGCCAGCGAAGTGATATTTTCTTGCATCCTAGCATCCAATTTTGCTGTCATTACCTGTTCGTCCATCATAATCTCAATCGTGTTTGCATCTGCCCGGCCAACAAATACTACTGAGACAGTTTCTCCTTGCAAATTGGTTTCACCACCTTCGTTATTTTCCGTTGTTTGACTGCTGTTGTCGTTTGCAACACTTTGATTGGCCGAAGAGTATGGGGATGCTTCTGGCGAAGGGGAGACACTTTGCGTTGTAGCTGGCGTCATAGAAGCTGTGGGCATCGCATCCAGTTCTCCCCCATCTCCGGAACATCCTGGCAGCACAATTAGCAGCACTGCCAACAGGCCTCCAAGAATACTTTGTTTCCCGTATTTCATGTTCATCTTCCCTTTCTCAACTGATTCCATTACATGTAATCTTCAATATTTCCACTTTGCAAAGCGCGTACAAATTGTACCGCAGTTCTTGCACTTCTTCCATTATATAACATTTCCCATTTTTGTGCTAAACTATTCACCTGTTCCTTTGTCATAGCCAGAGCGTCTAAATCAATCATAGAATAAATAATATTGTAAAATTCTTCTCTTGATGGACTGGTAAACGTAATTGTTACACCAAATCGGTCTGCCAAAGATAGGGTTTCTTCTATACTATCTGACGTATGAACTTCTCCTCCACGGTCTGCAAAATATTCACTTACCAAATGGCGGCGGTTTGATGTTGCATAGACCACTACATTTTGGTGCAACGCATTGGCGCTTCCCTCCAACAATGCTTTTGCACTGGTATAATCACGGTCTTTGGTCTCAAAGGCCAAATCATCTATAAAAATAATATACTTGAGCCATGGGCAAAGGCTTGCCAGCACCTCAGGAAAATGGTGAATCTGATTTACTGTCAGTTCAATTAGACGCAGTCCCTGATCGCGAAAATGATTAAATACCGCTTTAACTGTGGATGATTTACCTGTGCCGCGGTCACCATAAAGCAAAATATTGTTGGATCGTTTTCCCTCCAACAGCGCCTGTGTATTTTTAATTACCATATCCCGCTGCATTTGATAGCCTACCAATTCATTTAATGATATGGGGTCTGGATTATCAACGCCTTCCAGCCCATCTCGCCAGCTACAGACATAATGCTGCGCAAAAACACCATATCCATTTTGAATATGATAGTTTTTTAGTTCTTCAACTTGCAAAGAAAACGTAGAATTTCTCCATTCCGGCAGTCTTGCTGGCAACACATCTGCTGCTGCTTTTTTGACCTGATAGGCCGTAACCTGAGCGATTTGTTTCAGTGTTGCAAGGTCAAAGGACACAGCTTTCTCCAAATAATCTGGTACTTCTAAAATATTGCGGTTAAAGCAGTTTTCATCTTGAAATACAGCCTGTTTCAAATACGCTGCTAAATCGTCTGTTCCCGCTTCATATAACGAAAATAAAAATTCACTATACTTTCCAGGTATTTGTTCTTTATCCTTTCGCTGTAACGCATCGCATAAATGCCGAAAATTTTGCAGCACGTCCTGTTGTAATAATTGGCGGTATACGCTCAGCATATCCAAACTGGCTCCCAGTTCTTGAAACAATATTTTCACCCTCTCTAAATCCCTTATCTTTAAAGAAGGCATGACCTTCCAGCCATGCCTTCCGTATGTATTGGTACTATTATTTTACTTTTTTCCTTTTTTCATCACGGCTTTTTAACATCTTATAATCCGGTTCTACATACAGCGGACTGACGGATACATCTTCATAAATACGGTTAATTGCCTCAGCACAAATTGGCGCCACCGAAAGCCCTTTAATGATATCTAATTTCTTAGTGCTCGGCAACGGAATGGTATCCAGCATCACCAATTCTTGAATAGGGGATTCCTTCAACCGTTCAATCGCCGGTCCTGATAACACACCATGTGTACAGCCGGCATACACTTCCCGTGCGCCGCGCTCCATTAAAGCTTTTGCCCCTACTGTAATCGTTCCCGCTGTATCAATCATGTCATCCACCATGATACAGCACTTGTCTTTGATATCACCAATAATATTCATAACTTCTGAGACATTCGGCCGCGGACGGCGTTTATCCACAATTGCAAACGGCACGTTTAGCCGCTGTGCAAACTGCCGGGCACGCGCAACGCTTCCATGGTCTGGGGACACAATACAAACATCTTCCATCCGGTCTTTAAATTTCCGTTTGAAATAATCCGCTAAAAGCGGCACTCCCAACAGATGATCAACTGGAATGTTGAAAAATCCCTGAATCTGCGGGGCATGCAAATCAATAGTCAAAACACGATCCGCCCCAGCCGCAGTAATAATATCCGCTACCAATTTCGCTGAAATCGGATCACGCGCTTTTGCTTTACGATCCTGCCGCGCATATCCAAAATAGGGAATGACGGCGGTGATTCTTGCTGCTGATGCACGTTTAAATGCATCAATCATAATAAGCAGCTCCATTATATTGTCATTGACAGGATTGCAGGTGGACTGCACCAAAAACACATCCGACCCCCGAACTGTTTCATTAATGTTGACATAAATTTCCCCGTCACTAAACGTTTTTACCTCTGAATTTCCCAGCGTCAAATCCAGCCGCGCTGCAATATCCTTTGCCAATTTTTTGTGAGAATTTCCCGCAAATATCTTGATGTTCTTCC
>CALLNG010000236.1 GCA_938005345.1 uncultured Clostridia bacterium | reverse complement strand
GTGAGATACTGGAAACTGTACGTGAGTATTAGGGCGCGCTGGCCCACCATGCGGGCGAATGCGTTGCGTGCCGGGCCTGTATGGCGCGCTGCCCATTTGGTGTGCCTGTGGTTGACAACATGCGCCAGGCAGCGGTATTGTTTGGGAAATAAACCTATTCGGACAGAGAACAGGCGCGCGCCCAGATGGAAGGGGAGCGTGGTTCAAATAGAGAACAGAAGGAGTGGACGAGCATGACCATTGCACAAGTTGCGAAACAATACCAGGTATCTGCCGATACCCTCCGCTATTATGAGCGGATTGGGCTGATTCCGCCGGTCAACCGGCTGCCCAATGGGATTCGGGATTATACGGAGGAGGACTGCCGCTGGGTAGAGTTTATCAAATGCATGCGCAGCGCTGGTTTGCCCATTGAAGTGCTGATTGAATATGTGGAACTGTTTCAGCAGGGAGATAATACAAGGGAGGCGCGCAAAGAATTGTTAATCGAACAGCGGCGCAGCCTGGCGGAACGGATAGAAGAAATGAACCGGACGCTGCAACGGCTGGACGCGAAAATCGCCGGGTATGAAAGCCATATGCTGCCCTATGAACAGAGAATGCTGCAGCAGGGAAGCGTTCACCAGCGGTAAGCGGCGCCCTGCCCCGCACGGTATTTTTTTGAAAAAACACTTGACTATTTCCCCAGATTGTGCTATTATAAAGATCAGACATGGGGGTATAGCTCAGCTGGGAGAGCGCGTGGTTCGCAATCACGAGGTCAGGGGTTCGATCCCCCTTATCTCCACCAGGCCGGAACAAGGTTTGCTTGTTCCGGTTTTTTTATGCAATAATTAGCCGCATGTTTCTTCTGCTGTTACAAATGCGACGATATGGCAGCTTATTGATTTGGCTTTCTTCATGCCAAAAGGGAAGGACGCGCTTTTGGCTCGTCCACAAGAAAGTAAAGTTGCTGTTAGTAACAACTTTTCCTTCCCAGTCAGACTGGTAAAGTATTAAAGCCGATTTTTGTCACCCCATTCACACATGCCGTCCAAAATAGGCATTAGTGATTTCCCTCTTTCCGTTAGGCTATACTCAACTTTTGGAGGGATTTGTGGGTATTCTTCCCGATGAACAAGTTGATCCCTTTCTAATTCTTTTAAATTGGAACTAAGTGTCTTATAGGAAATCTCCCCGATATATCTTTTAATTTCATTAAATCGTACCACACCAAACTCCATGAGCGTATATAGAATGGTCATTTTATATTTTCCATTAATCAATGATAAAGTATAACTAAATCCTGTGGTACTAAGGCGTTCATTTGCGATGCAGCGGTTTTCCATATTACACTCTCCTTTAAGTAAGTATTAGAAATTAATGCAAGTATCACACTTGAATGTGCGTACTTGATTTTTTCCTTATTCTTGTTATAATTATAATATCAGCAGCATAAAAAGTCAACCATAGGCATGAAAGGAGAATGTATTATGACAAAAAATTTTGGTGTAAACCCCTATTTATTCCCTATGCCGACCTATATGATCGGTACTTACAATGAAGATGATACCGTCGATGTAATGATGATGGCGTGGGGCGGGATCTGTGCAGAAGATATGGTTGCGCTGAATTTGGAAGCCGAACACAAAACGGTATCAAATATTGAAGCGAGAAAAGCGTTTACCCTTTCTGTTCCGGGAACTGATACACTCGAAGAATCTGATTTTTTAGGAATCGCCACCGCTAACAAAATGGCAGATAAATTTGAGCGTAGTGGGCTGCATGCAGTCAAAAGCGAAAGGGTAAATGCACCAATCGTTACAGAATATCCCATTACTTTAGAGTGTGAGGCCGTAGAAATACAATCGCAACCATATGGTTTGCGCGTTCTCGGTAAGATTGTTAATGTAATCGCGGATGAAAAAGTGTTAGATGAGGCGGGAAAAATTGATGTTAGCAAAATCCACGCTTTTGTGTTTGACCAAATGCAAAATGGGTATTATGCGATTGGAGAAAAAGCCGGCCAGGCATGGCACAGCGGGGCAGACCTGATGAAAAAGTAAGATCACTATGAAAAGCGAGGTATTAGGATGAGTAAAAATATTGTTATTTTGAACGGAAGCCCCCGCAAGAAAGGAAATACTTCTGCGCTTGTTCAGGCTTTTACGGAGGGTGCAGAAAATGCAGGACATACTGTAACAGAGTTTTTCTTGAATACGATGAAGATTCATGGTTGTAAAGGGTGCTTTGGCGGACACAGCAGCCGAGAATGTCCTTGCGTCCAAAAAGATGATATGGATAACATTTATCCCGCGGTGAAAAAATGTGATGTAATTATTTTAGCCACACCTCTGTACTATTGGAATATGAGCGGACAGCTTAGAACCGCCATTGACCGTCTTTTTGCATTGGAGGAGGGCGAAGGTAACCTTTTACGCGGCCATGATAGGGCTTGTGCGCTTCTCATGGCCGCAGAAGGGCATGATTTTGAAGATGTTTTAGCTTATTTTGATCACTTAATGCAACACCTTCGTTGGGAAAATCTCGGCCATGTGCTTGCAGGCGGTAATGGAGATGTAGGGGACATTAACGGAAAACCGGAAATCCAGAAAGCGTATGAACTTGGAAAATCAATCCAATAAGAAAGAGTGTACTAATGGAATAAGCTGCTGCCGGAAAGCTGAAAGCAGGGAAAATGGTATTACAGTAGTGTACTGCAATATCAAGTATCAATCCCGCTTTCAAGGGCGTTTTAACGATGATAGTCAAAACCATTTGGATGCGCAGTGCTTGGAATCGCTGTTTAAGTTGCATTTTAACAGATGTCATGTAGCGATGAGGAAAACCATCGTCCCCCGAAAGCGGTAGAATGCTGTTCTATTGTTCCATGCGGCATAGAAAAGCGGGCAAGAAGACTTAGACTTCCTGCTCGCTTTTCAGTATAACCTGTTTGCCGTTGCTACGTCCGTTTGATTTCAATGCTTCCATATTCGGCATTTGTCTTTTGGCATACCATGCTTTCACGGCGTTTTCCCATGGTGCTTTACCTCCTTATTTCTTCGCAGTATTAGTTTTTTGAAAGATTGCAGTAATGAGGAATCAGGCGGCAAATAGGAAGGATATAATGGACCAAATGATTCAATCTTGAAATGTGCCAGTATTGCAAATTCCAACCAATCTGCCCAATGCATAAAAATGCAACAATGGCTCCAGCCTTAGATTTTCTAGCCTTCACGCCAATAATACCGGCAACCAACATGAACAACCCCAAAAATACGCCTGATGAACCGCTGATTTCGCCTGTTTGTGCCAGAGTATTTCCCAGTCCAGTTGCGAAAGACTGAAATATTACAAATAAAGTAGCGCCATACTGGTAATACCAACTGTCATTTGTATTGTTTTCATAAAAAATGTCTCCCTTCCTTTTGTAAGGGCTAATATCGTTTGTTCTGCAACATTTTACAAAAAAGCAAGCCCTAATTGAACTTCCCATACGTACGGTTATTTCTGTGAACCTGGCCCTGCGCACCAGTAATCTAGCAATCCTCCACAATATTTTGAAACCGGTTCCCGGAAGGAAAAAAATAGTGTTTTTCCATAAAAATGAAAACCATTCTTCTGTCATTTTTCACCTTGTTGAAAAAAGAATTTCCTGCTATACTAAAATGAGGGAAACCGATATATTTTAGAAGGGAAAACATAAGAAAAGGAGGAGAGCACATGGAAGGAAAAAAGGGGTGGGCCATTGGCCTATGTTTAGTGGTTCTGCTGGCAATGGGGGGTGTGCAGGCAGAGAAAGCGGCTGTGGAAATTTCCTTTGTCATTGGCCAGCCACAAATTACCATTAACGGAAATACCATGCCCGTGGAGGCGACCTATACGGTTAACGATACTACGCTGGTGCCAGTACGCGTGATAACGGAAGCGTTCGGCGCGCAGGTGGACTGGTTGGGAGAAACAGAGTCCGTCTCCATTGTGTTGGGAGACCGTGCCATTATGCTGACCATTGGAAGCGCGACTGCGGTTGTGGACGGCGAAGAAAAACCGCTGCTGGCGGCGCCGGTACTGCAAACCGATACAACCATGGTGCCTTTGCGGTTCATCAGCGAAACCTTTGGCGCAAGGGTATCGTATGACGGCGCGGCGGACGCGGTGCTGGTGCAGTATGCGCCGGAGAACGAGCAGCCGCCGGAGCAACCGGAAGCACAGGTCTTGGCGCTTCCGGCATTTGGCGTGGAACTGGCTGCGCCGCAGGGATGGACGCAGCAGGAGACGAGCAAAAACCGGCTGCTGCTAGAAAAACGGTACGCCGACGGGACGGTGGATTCCCTCTATGTGCTGGTGGCCCAGACCAGTTGCACGGGGGAGGAATGGGTCAAACAGGAAGAAAATTTTCTCAAAGGACAGTATCACATGGAGCGGTTCGCAGCGCAGTCCGGTACGGATTCGGACCAAAATGGAACGTGGGCGACCCTGCAAGTGGATGTGACCTATCCGGAATGGGAAACCCATTGGCGGGAGCGTTACCTGCAATCAGGCGAGTTTGGTTACTTTGTGCGCTATGGACGCCAGGAGCCTTCGCCGCAGGATAGCTTGGAGACGGAACCCCCGGAATGGGAGACGGTGAAACCCGTTCCCACGCCCAGTGCGGATACATCGCAGCCTGGCGAATCGCCTGCTTGGGAGGAAATGGAAAATATACTAGAAAGTCTAAAGATAACGGGAACCACGCTGGAACAGGTCAAGGAGGCGAATCCGGAGTGGGGAGAGACGCAGCACATACTGAGTGGATATGACGGCTGGCAAATGGATGTGCCGCTGTGCTTTACAAAATTGGCGAGCGAGGACAACCTTTCTGTTTTTGAGCAGCAGCCGGACGGTATCCGTTTGGTGGTGACAAGCCAGCGCGGCACCGTAGTTCCGGATCAGGCCGGGCTGATTAAATTTTATGACGTTGTGCCGTTCCGGCTTTATTTGCCGGAAAGAGAAAGAGAGGGTTCCTATTATCCGCCGCAGAGAAAATTCTATGATGTGTTTGGAAGCGAAACCGTGCAGGAACTGAAGGAAACAGGCAATTATATTTTTTCGGCGGACGTGACGGCGGAGCGGGATAAGGATAAGGAAGCGATCGACCAAAGTATATTTACTAAAATTACCATGAATCTTCAGCGGGATACCGTGCGCTATCAATCGGAAAATTATTTCTTCCACCGCATCTTTTTGGCGCAGGTGCTCATGCCGGAGCAAACTGCCAACTGGCTGGACATGGACCGTGTCTATGAAACGTTGCAAACGTTTAAATATGCGAGAAAAGGATAATGAGAGCGTAGTTCTCTGATGGATAGGGGAAAAGTGGATACGTGTACCGTTGCTGCATAAAAAATGCCGTCCCGAATGGGACGGCATTTTTTATACCATATTACAGAATGGATTTCACATAGTCTTTGATTTTATCACATTTTGCATTCGCAAAGAACAGTTCCTGGAATTTTTCGCCCGCAAAAGCGCCCTTGACCAAATCCTGATCCAATTCCGGCAGAATGTCGAGCAAATCGCGGTGGGTCACTTTTTTCACTTCGTCCAGAATTTTTTTGTTTCTTTGTTCTGGAACGGCACGTTCTCTCGGATAACCCTGTCCCCATTCTTCCACGAACAGTTTTTCAAAGATATATTCAAGGTTCAGCTCAGCACCCCAGCCCCAGCCTTTTGCAAACGGCAGCGCAATTGCATTTCCGTTGTTCACCTGGGTAAATTGGTAAGCATCGGTCGGGTCTTCCACATGGCCGCACAGTACGCCCGGGAACGCGTTGCAAGCTAGCGTTGCGCCTTCGCCTGTGCCGCAGCCGGTGATCACCAAATCTGCCGCGCCGGAATTGAGCAGGGTTGCTGCCAAAATGCCGATTTGCACATAAGTCAGCTGCGCCGCATCGTCCGCGGTATACATGCCGTAGTTGAACACTTCATGGCCTTTGGGTTCTACCACTTTTTTCAACGTTGCTTCGATAATACTGTTTTTTGCCGCCTGGCTGTTTTCGTTAATTAAAGCAATTTTCATGTTGCCAAGTCCTCCTTTACGTTTTTGTGGCTGGCCGGCCTATGCCGCCTGGACAGATTTGCCGCCGTGTCGCCTGCCGCCGCATAGTGCGGTTTTAGAAAACGCACCGCCGCCCTAGCGGAGCCGGCGTGCCAACACACTGCTTTTATTATAGCATGAACTTCTTTTGTTTGCAAGTCCTATTTTTTCTTTGGGTCTAGTGCCTCTTCTCTGGCGCGTTCTTTGGGCCGGGAAGCCTGCACCATTTCCAATCCGGTGCTGTAGTCCAGCTGCCGCGGTTCATATTCCTCATGCTCCCGCTGGCGCGTATATCCAGTGTAATCCCAGGTGGCGTCTGCTGCATCGTCCCGCCAGGGCCGGCGTTCCCAGTAATAGCCGCGGAATGGGTCGCGCGTTTCGTTCATCCAATCCAGCAGCTTGTCGTGCAGCGCGTTGCGGATACCCTTGTGCGTCTCGCTGAAAATGAGGTTTTTCATCTCATAGGGGTCGCTTTTGAGGTCGTATAGTTCGTCCACTTGGTCCAGTAGGTGAATGGACAGCTTATAGCGCCCGTCCGTCACACTGCGCATGGGCTGGAATCCACCGAATCCATCGTGATCCACCTCGTAGCGCGTAAACTCAGTAAATACTACATCGTTGGCCTGCACAGAAACATCCATGATAGTGGGCAGCATGCTGGTGCCGTTCACCCATTGTGGATGCGGCAGCTGCATGTATTCCATGATGGTGGGCAGTAGATTGATGTGGGAAACCGGGCCGCTGTACACCTTTCCAACCTCGCCGCCCTTGATAATCAGCGGTACGCGTGCAATTTCATCGTAGAAAGCCGGGCCTTTGGCATAGAGGCAGTGGGATTCCATCGCGTCCCCGTGGTCGGAGGTGTAAATCACCATCGCGTCCGGTGCAACCTCTTTGAGCTTCGCCAAAATACGCCCCATCTCCGAATCGGCAAATGCATTTGCGCCTAGGTAATACGGACGTTTGAGCTTGAGGGCGTCACGATCCTCCTCCAGCCGCGGTCCTGCCCAAGCTTTTTGATAATCCGGTTTGCCCTCCAGCGTGTCCCAAATGTTGGGCGCTTTGGGGAATTCATAGTCCTGGAACATAGAAGCGTACGGTTCCGGGCACAGTGCCGGGTCGTGCGGCTCGTCAAAGGACGCTACCAGGAAAAAGTCCTCGTCCTTGTAGCGGTCTAGAAAATCAATGGCGCGGTTGGCGATGCGGTGTCCAAAGGTGAAGGACGCGTCAATATGTTCTTCGTTGGTTTTGGGATTACGGGATTTCACGCGCTCTTCCGGCGTCAGCTCCTCCAGGTAGCATTTCATGTCATACCAATAGTCGCTGTCCCAGCCATCCGGGCAGCGGCCCAGGCCAAAATAGTCCCCGCCGTCTAAATGGTATTTGCCGATATAGGCTGTGTGAATCCCGTGGTCGCGCAACCGCTGGCCAATGGTTTTCACATTGTCTCCCAGCGCGACGCTGTTGGTAAAACTGCCGTTGGAA
>CALLNG010000235.1 GCA_938005345.1 uncultured Clostridia bacterium | reverse complement strand
CTGCAACAGTTGCCGCATATCCTGCTGCGACCTGTCAATATGCACATCCCAAAACTCGTTATATGCCTGATCAACAGCTAGCAAATCCTCCGTCCCCTCCGCTTGGCAGGCTCTTCCATGGAATCGGTAAGGCGCTGCAAGTTCCACTGGAAACTCAAACTCCATTTTTGACGTAACATGCACAAACCCAAACCTCTCATAATATCCGCCCAATGCCGGAACCAAAAGTAATAGCGAAATCTTTCTTTCCAGCGCAATTTGCTCTGCAAAAGCCATCAACGCCGTTGCCGTTCCCCTTCCACGTTCCTGTGGCAAAACAGAAACTCCCGCAATATAATAACACAGTTCCTGATGCTGGCGAATATGAATAGTATAAGGTACTAGCTGCAAAGCACCACAGATGCGGCCTTCTCTTTCTGCCACTAAAGCATTATCAACACAAAACCGTTTCCCAAATACCCAATCTAAATAATATGCTTCATCAAAAAAACAATACTGCCATAACGAGCGAATTTGTCCTATATCTTCTTTTTTTGCTAATCTTGTGTGCAAGATACTCTCTCCTTTAAATATCCTTACAGAAACATAGTAATAGTACCGCATGGTCTGCCGCCATATATGGGTTCTTCCCGTCTACTTTGCTCTTTTATTATTTTTATTGTACCACATTCTTCTTTTCTTTTCCATACTTTCCTGCATTCTTTCTATCTTTTTTAAAAAAACCAAACAATTTGCTGAGAATTGCTTGATTTTTTATGGGATTCATTATATAATGAAAATACAAATAGGTGCTCTTGGTGACAAATTAAGCATAAAGGAGGTAGAGGTTTATGAAACTCATCATTGCCATTGTTCATTCTGAGGATAGCGGAAAACTCAATTCTGCACTTAATCAAAAGGGCTATAGTGTAACCAAACTCGCGACTACAGGTGGATTTTTGCATGCCGGCAATACAACGCTTTTGATTGGTACGGACGATGATAAGGTGTCTGATGTGATGCAAATTGTCAAAGAGGAATGTCGGACGCGCAAACAATCACCACTACCTCTGCACCAATGGGTGGTGTAATGCCTTACCCAATCGAGGTAGAAGTAGGCGGCGCTACTGTATTTGTTCTAGATATTGAACAATTTGAAAAGCTATAAAAATGACGATACCGCAATCTAATCAGGCTATGACTACCTTGCCGGCATATCTGAAAACAGCCGTTTCCCATGGTCGCGTATCTCATGCCTATTTACTAGAGATACCCAATCTTAATGTTGGGCTTTCTCTTGCTTATCAGTTTGCGCAGCAGCTTTTGTGTGAGAAACAAACTGGCTGTGGCAGCTGCCAAAGTTGCAGTATGGTGCAACACCATACCCATCCAGATTTACATGTGGTTTCACTACCCGATGATAAGAAACAAATATCTGTGTCGCAAATTCGCGAAGTGGTTCAGGAAAGTTATGTGAAGCCATATCTTGGCCATAGAAAAGTCGTGCTTTTCACAGATGGTGCGGCAATGACAGCGCAAGCCCAAAACGCGCTTTTGAAAGTGTTGGAAGAGCCGCCAGGAGATGTGGTGTTCCTCATTCTCTGTACCAACTATATGAATTTGCTAGAAACAGTTCGCTCCCGCACAACCTTATTACCGCTTCAGCAAAAAAAATTATCTAGCGCAACTAGTTCGCTTGATGAAGACGAGAAAGACACCTTGTTTTCATTAGCTCAAT
>CALLNG010000234.1 GCA_938005345.1 uncultured Clostridia bacterium | reverse complement strand
CGGAAGTGATGACTATGAGTGTCGCAGCAAACATTGTCACGTTACCGGTTGTGGTCTGGTATTTTAGTGATGTTTCGCTGGTCGCTGTGCTTTCTAATATCGTTGTTGTACCGTTTGTCAATTTCCTGTTTATTGGCTCGTTTTTCTTAGCGGTAGCCGGAAGTATCTCTCCGCCAGTTGCAATGGCGTTAGGGTTTTTACTGGGAACACTGTCCAATAGTATATTGGCAGTTGTAAAACAACTTGCGTCTTTGCCCTATGCGACTATAGCACTGCCGCGTCCACACACGATGCTCATAGTGTATTATTACTTGGCAATATATGCACTTTGGATGCTGTCGCAGCGAAAAAAGGCTCCGGAAATGAAAGTGCTACTAAGTTGTGTGTGTTTACTTGCGGTTTCCTTTTGTGTCATGCAATATTGGAATACGGATGCGCTCCGGTTGGAATTTATCAACGTAGGGCAAGGTGACAGTTGTATGGTACGGTTACCAAACCGGAGGCATATTCTCGTTGACACAGGAGAAAAAGGAACTGGAACCACCAACAATGTTGTAGACTATTTGAAAAAACGGGGCATTTATTCTTTGGATTGCGTGTATATATCTCATGCAGATAGTGACCATAGCGGTGGATTGGAGGAAGTGTTAAACAACATTCATGTCAAAAAAGTGGCGCTGCCGGAGCTAAATATTCGCAGCGAGGACATGGAAAAGCTCATTCAAATGATACAGCAATACCAGGTGCCGATAGAACTCGTGTCAGCGGGAGATACTTATCAAGTAGAAGGCCTGGAAATAAAAGCATTATGGCCCATTGCCCTGAGTGGAAGCAGCACTTTGGTGACAGACAATAATATGTCGATGGTGTTACGCATGACCTATCAGGATATGACAGCGCTGTTTATGGGGGATTTGGGTGGAGAAGCGGAGGAAATGCTGGTACATAGTGGAACACCACTTTTATGTACAATTTTAAAAGTATCCCATCATGGTAGCAGTACTGGAACAGGGGACGCCTTTTTGAATGCTGCCTGGCCCAAGTATAGTGTCATAAGCGTTGGGGAAAACACCTATGGACATCCCGATCCAGAGGTAGTAGGCCGGCTAGAGAGCCACGGAAGCAAAATATTACGTACGGATGTCCTGGGAAATATTGTATTCCGAATGGACCGGAAAGGACAAATTGTGGCAGAAAGTAGGTGAATGCATTGAAAAAAGAGTTAGATTTATTGAAAAAACAGCTAAAGACCGGTGATTTGAACCATGTATACGTCTTTACTGGAGAAGAAACCTATTTGAAAGATTCCTATATACATCAATTTATCCGGGTGTTTGAAAAGCAAGGAATGGAAGAGTTCAACATTCTTCGGCTGGGTCGAGAATCCTTTTCTTTTGAAGCGCTTATAGAAGCAACGGAATCTTATCCTGTAATGGCAGAAAAGAAGCTAGTGATCGTGTCAGACGTAGGGCTGTTTGAAAAAGCATCGGAAGAAGTGAAAAAAATGGTGCAGGAGTTGTTAGCAGACCTGCCTCCCTACCTAACGATAGTTTTTGATGAAAATAAATGCGATGGGAAGTTAGCCAGTGTTAAACAGTTAAAAAAAGAAGCGGTTTTTGTGGAATTTTCCTATTTACAGGTGCCGGATCTATGTAAATGGATACAGGAAATCTGTAAGCGGAGCGGCATTAATATTTCGGTGCAAACTGCAGCCTATCTTGCGGAGCGCTGTGACAGTGGAGAAAATGGATACAAAAAAACAGTATCCATGAGCAGACTCAAAACGGAACTTGATAAATTGGTGATTTATTGTCACGACAGGCAAAAGATTACTAGAGAAGATGTTGATGACATGGTAACAGCATCGCTGAAAGAGCGGACGTTTGATATGCTGGACCGTTTATTTCAACAGGATATCGACGGTGCTGTACGCATGCTGGAAGAATTAAAAATGCTGCGGGAACCTGTGCAAAAAATTTTGACCTTACTTGGCAGTCATATTGATTCTCTCATTCGTGTCAAAACGCTGTCTGAAGCTGGGTGTTCCAAACAGGAAATTGCAGCACAAACCGGGATTCGGGAATATTTTCTGCCCAAATATATGGCGCAGGGCCGTGCTTATCGCCTTGAACAGCTAATTGCTATGTACCAACAGGTGGTACAGACGGATGTGGACATCAAATCTGGTATGCAACAGGATTGGCCGGCGTTGGAAATGGCTGTCATTGCATTAGTACGGTAGAAGGGACTGAAAATACGGACGTAAGGGGGAGGGCAATATGAAAAAAAAGTATCTGTTTTATGCATTTATAGCGGCGGTACTATTACTACGAATTGGATACTATGGAATGACGTATTTCCCCATTTTAGATGACAATATCCAGTATGGTGTCTATTCTACGGTTGCCAATCCGTTTGCGCAAATCATATTGCGGTTTCAAGACTATACGGTACGGCCGCTGGCTGTACTAACAGATATTTATGTTTGGAGCCGTTTTTGGAACCATATGGCCGTTGCATTGCTACTTATAAGTGCAATGCATGGAATTAGCTGCGTTTTACTATATGAAACACTCAACAAAATGGGAATTCGCTGTGGCGTATTCTTTGTGCTTCTTTATTTGCTGATGCCTATGGGAATGGAGGCTACCTATTGGATTTCTGGCTCTTCCCGGATTATTGTTTCACTGTTTTTTGCTTCCCTTGCAGTATGGTGTGTAGCAAAAAAAGGCATAGGATGGACTATTGCTGCCTGGT
>CALLNG010000233.1 GCA_938005345.1 uncultured Clostridia bacterium | reverse complement strand
GTTCCTATGACTATCAAGCACTGGGAGAAGTGGCGGATCATATTTTTATTATGAGCTATGATGAGCATTATCAGGGCGGGCCAAGCGGGCCGGTTGCCAGTTTGGATTTTGTGGAACGTTCCATCACGTATGCACTGCAATATGTCCCGCCGGAAAAGATTGTACTTGGCATTCCATTTTTCGGGAGAATTTGGGCTGCGGACGGCAGCGTAACGGGGTATGGCGTATCCAATAGCCGGGTGGAACAATGGATGCAGCAATACCAATATACCAAGGTTTATGACCGTACCGCGCGCAGTCCGAAACTTGAGCTGGTCATTCAGCCGCAGGACAAAAAGCCTGTGGTGGGAGGAAATGAACTGGCGGCGGGAACGTATACCATATGGTATGAGGACAGTGATTCCATCAAGGAAAAATTGGCGCTTGTGGATAAATACCAACTCAAAGGGGCGGGAAACTGGAGTGCAGGCCAGGAGACCAAAGATGTCTGGGACTATTATGATCTATGGTTAAACGGGAAATATTTTTCCGATATCTACCAGCATTTTGCCAAAGATGATATTGCATACGCGACTAAACTGGGTATCATGAAAGGAATCAGCAACACGCTCTTTGATCCGGAAGGAACGCTGACGCGTGCGCAAGCTGCCGCGGTGGTGGTGCGCATGCTGCCACAGCTGGAGGGGGTGCGGGTGACTGCTACCTTTTCTGATATTGACGGACACTGGGCGCAAACTGAAATTGAAGAAGCTGTCACGGCGGGCCTGCTGGAAGGATACCCTGACGGGACATTCCGCCCGGAGGAAAAGATGAGCCGGGAAGAAATGGCAGTGCTGCTGGCGCGCATGATTCAATTGGATACCCAGGGCAGCCAAACGCCAGTATTCAGCGATGTAGAAGAAGACCGGTGGTCCTATGAAGAAATTACTGCTCTGGCGGGTGCAGGTATTTTGCAGGGGATGGGCGACAACACCTTCCGGCCGCAGCAAGGAATTACACGCGGCGAAATGGCGGCGCTGGTACGGCGAGTCATCGAACATGAACAAGGGGAGTAGTGCATAGGCTAGGCGTCTTTACCACAGATGGATGCATGACAATACAAAGTATGGATAATTTGGCTAGAATTAAAATCTTCTCCATATGCAGCGGGATTTCTTTATACAAAAAGCGGGCGCAGCCAATTGGACTACGCCCGCTTTGGGGTCAAATGCTGTTAGGTTCATAAGGCAAGTGCCATGGGAACAAAGCCTCATTTACACAAACAGTTTTATAGCCGCACTGCAAAATGCCTTATTTGGCATATTCAATCGCGCGGACTTCCCGAATGACATGTACTTTAATTTGACCAGGATATTCCATTTCCTGTTCAATCTTTTTGACAATATCTTTGGCCAACAAAACAATGGTTTCATCGTTAACATCATCTGGTTTTACCATGATGCGCACTTCACGCCCTGCTTGGATTGCATACGATTTTTCAACGCCGTCAAAGCTGGTCGCAATTTCTTCCAATTTTTGCAGCCGTTTGATGTAAGTTTCCAGATTTTCCCGTCTGGCGCCCGGACGCGCTGCGGAAACAGCATCTGCAGTCTGGACAATGCAGGCAATTAAGGTAGTAGGTTCAATGTCGCCATGATGCGCCATAATGGCATGAATAACTTCATTTCCTTCCCGGTATTTACGCGCAATATTTGCTCCGATATCCACGTGAGACCCTTCCTGTTCGTGATCCACTGCCTTTCCAATGTCATGCAAAAGCCCGGCGCGTTTCGCCATCGCGATATCGACGCCCAGTTCCCCCGCCATTACACCGGCGAGCTGTGCCACTTCAATGCTGTGCATCAGTACATTTTGGCCATAACTGGTACGGTATTTTAATTTGCCAAGCAATTTAATAATTTCCGGATGCAAGCCGTGAACACCCGTTTCAAAAGAAGCGCGTTCCCCTTCCTGTTTGATGGTGTTTTCCACTTCGCGTTTGGCCTTTTCTACGGTTTCTTCAATTCTAGCTGGATGTATTCTTCCATCTTCAATTAGTTTTTCAATAGCA
>CALLNG010000232.1 GCA_938005345.1 uncultured Clostridia bacterium | reverse complement strand
TGTGTCTATGCAGATTACGCAAAAAAATATCCACAAGATGTAAAAATTGTTGGTGTGGCAGAACCCAATGAACAACGCCGACAAACCCTCCGCATGGAACATCATATACCGGAAGAACATTGTTTTAGCAGTTATGAAGAACTATTTTCCCTTCCCAAATTTGCCGATGCGGCGTTTATATGTACACAGGATCAGATGCATATCGTTCCTTCTAAAAAAGCAATGGAACTCGGCTATCATTTGTTGTTGGAAAAGCCTATCTCCCCCTCCGCCAAAGAATGCTATGAACTAGCGCAATATGCACAACAACTACATCGTCATGTTCTAGTTTGTCATGTTCTACGTTATACAGCGCTATTTAAAAAAATCAAACAGCTTCTCGATAATGGCGCAATCGGAGACATGGTATCCATGCTGCACTGTGAAAATGTTGGGCATATCCATCAGGCGCATAGTTTCGTCCGTGGAAATTGGCGCAATACTGCTGAAAGCAGTCCGATGATTCTCGCCAAAAGCTGCCATGACATGGATTTAATCTATTGGTTGGTGGGGAGTGCCTGCCGGCAGGTTTCTTCTTTTGGCAGCCTTACCTATTTCAAAAAATCCAATGCACCAGCAGGCGCTCCTGCTCGTTGTTTAGATGGCTGTCCGCACAGCGGCACCTGTCCTTATTATGCACCGCATGTCTATATCGATGGGCCTTTCGGTTGGATGCGCGATGCCGTATGCAGTGGTGTTTGCAACAATCCTACGCCAGAACAAATTATTGAAATCTTAAAAACCAGTCCATACGGTCGTTGTGTATTTCAATGTGATAACGATGTGGTGGATCATCAAGTTGTCAATCTTAGTTTTGAAAACGGTGTAACCGTATCCTTTACGATGTGTGCCTTTACCTCCCGCATTGACCGAAGTCTGAAGATTATGGGGACAAAAGGCGAAATGCGTGCTATTATGGGTGACGGTTTGCACGGAGAAGATATTATAGAAATCCGCGACTTTGAAACAGAGTCTAGCACTTTTTATTATCCAACGGCCGCCTCCGGCGGTCACGGCGGCGGCGATACCGGCATCATGCGCGATTTTGTCCGTTTGCTTCGCGGCGAAGAAACTTCTTCTTCGTTAACCGATATTGTTGTTTCAGCAGAAAGCCACGCACTTTCCTTTGCAGCAGAGGATTCCCGCCTGAGCGGCAAAACAGTTGATTTGAAACAATGGAAAGCCTCTTTGTAATTGTTATACGCCCAACGGACAACAAGTTGTTCGTCTGGCTTCTACTAATAAAATAAATATACCTTATATAGTGATAAGCCCCCCAAAAGTCAAACACTTTTTGGGGGGCTTATCACTATTACGTGTTTTACATGATACAAACAACGATATGGATGCATCATACGAACATCAAAATTCAATCCATGACTGCTTGCTTTTAAATGTCCAATTTCCCCAGCACTCGTTTTAAGAACAGAATACACAGCAGCACAGACGCAACTTCCGCAATTGAGAATGACCACCATACCGCCGCAAAATTTCTTGTAAGCGATAGCAAATAGGCTACCGAAATAATAATTACCAGCTGACGCGCAACGGAAACCAATAAAATGTAAATACTTTTACCCAGCGCTTAAAAAACGGAACTTGCAACAATACAGAACCCTGCAAACAAAAAGCTGATACTAATAATCCGCAATGCAGTGCCTCTGATAGTTAACATGTTTTCAGAAGCATTGAACATTTTAAGTAA
The DNA here is from genome assembly GCA_938005345.1 of uncultured Clostridia bacterium. Classification (GTDB taxonomy): domain Bacteria; phylum Bacillota; class Clostridia; order RUG12999; family RUG12999; genus JAAWTG01. The sequence goes on along the minus strand of CALLNG010000232.1, from coordinate 3,332 downwards.
AACATCCGGAATCAGCTGGAACAACAGCAGTCCGACCAGCATGATGGCAACCGCATAAATCACACTCAATCGAATCGTTTTGTGAATCCTGTCCCGCCTCTTCGCCTCATAGTTATACGCTAAAATGGGTACCATTCCATTGTTTAACCCAAATACTGGCATAAAAATGAAGCTTTGCAATTTGAAATATACCCCAAATACAGCCGTTGCCGTACTGGTAAAGGCCATTAATATTTTATTTAGGGAAAATGTCATAACCGAACCAATAGATGCCATCAAAATAGAGGGGAGACCAATGGCATAGATTTTTTTCACTAGATGGGCTTGCGGCCATGCTTCTTTGATATGAATTTTGATTTCATGATTCACTTTGATATTCAGCAGCAATCCAACAAACATAGCTATAATCTGCCCAATTACTATTGCCGCCGCTGCACCGGCCACATCCATTTTAAGCATTCCGCACCACTCAAAAATGAGAATAGGGCCCAGTATAGTATAATATTGATAATAGCGCCCGTTCCCTGAGAAAACATGGAATATACGGTTCTTCCGGTTGACTGCAGCAATCGTTCAAATATAATTTGTCCAAACGATCCAAAAGAAAATACCGTACATATTACTAAATAATCTATTCCATAGGAAATAATTTCCGGATCATTTGTCTGCACTTCAAAAAATAGCCTAGAACAGGTGAGGCCCAAAATAGCAAATACAACAAAACTCAAAACGATAAAAAAACACCGACATTTGCCGTTTTATTGGCGAGTGTGAAATTCTTTTCCCCCAAGCTCTTGGACAAAATAGCATTGACACCTACGCCGGTTCCCGTCGCAACTGCAATCATCAGATTTTGGACTGGAAACGCCAAAGAAACGGCTGTCAGCGCATTTTCATTGATTTGTGCCACAAAAATACTGTCTAGCACATTATATAGTGCTTGTACCAACATGGAAACAACCATAGGCAATGCCATGAAAATCAACAGTTTTCCTACCGGCATAACCCCCATTTTATTTTCTTTTTACAACGCTGTCTCATTCTCCACCGGTATCACCTCCAAACATATTTTTCACAGTCGATTGCAGCAGTTCCACCGCACAGGAAATACCTATAGAACTATTGACCATCAAATGGTAATTGGCCCGCCCCCCAAATTCCTGTTGCATAACTGTTATAGTATCCACTGCGCTGCCTGTCGCGTTTTTTACATAGCTGGTAATATTAGATTGCTGAAGTTAATACTCCTCTGCTGCACGCTGAACCCGTTCTTCCAGTGGCGCATAAATAAACACCCGCAGACACCGGTTCATTTTCCGCAGTATATAATCGCTGCATGTACCAACAATCACGCAGGAGCCTTTTTCTGCTGCTTTTCGGATCACATCCGCTTTTGCGAAATAAATTTCGTCCGATAATGGCTTTGTTTGTGCTGCAAAATAAGCATCATACGGCAGGCTATTTGTCTTTTTTCCCGACCATTCCTGTACAGTGGCCTGCGGAAGTCCTCTTTCCTGCGCCGCCAATGTGATGCAATGTGATGATTTCCTTATCATAGAAATCAATCCCCAGTTGCTGTGCAAGCTGTCTGCCGATCATTCTGCCGCCGGAACCATATTCCCTGCTGATGGACACAACAAATAGTTTCATTCTTTTCACTCCTCGTTCTCTTTTGCTTTGCATCCAACAAATCACAAACGCTGCATTTGATCCGACAAACGCTGCAACATGTCCAAAAACGCTTCCTGCTTCTGGCCGTTTACAAAACGTTGCTCATCGATTGCTCCACCGCTTGCAGCTGCGAAAGCACCTTGTCATAAACCTGCCGACCTTCCTGCGTTATGGATAGCTTTTTCAGGCGAGCGTCCGCCTCTACTCCGCTGCGCCGGACGTACCCTTTTTTCTCCAGCAGGCAAATCACACTGGAAACACTAAACCGCCGCACATCAAATGCATTTTCAATGTCGCGCTGAAAGATGTCTCCCTGTAACTCATGTTGCAGTAAATATTCCAAAATTACGTGCTGCCCAACGGTAATCCCATAGCCTGCAGCAATACTATCCATTTTTCTCCGAACCTGGTTTTCCACCCGGTGCAGCATTTTCCCGATTGTATCGTCTTGCATGGCCGCCTCCACATTGTTAGATATCTAACAAGTAGTATGCTACACCCTTCGACAAAAGTCAACGTGCCCCAGAATCATGAACCACCCGTCAAACGGGTGGTTTGCACTAAGGCTATAAGCCTATGCTACCGGCCAGCGACTCAAGTCGCTGGCTTTCACATTTGTTCAAGCCTATTGCCTTTGCCTCTTTCGCCGCCCTTTAAAGGGTGTTTGTATTATCTGCCACCCTTAAAAGGGTCTCCATATTCCTTTACGCTTAATTTATCTAACGCTATATCGTGCTTTTCTTGGTCTGATATATATTTACGTATAGTTGCCTCATTTAATTCTACTGTGCTCATGTAATATCGCTCTGCCCAAAAATGTCTGTTCCCATATTTATATTTTAAATTTAGCGTGTTTATCAAATATCATTAATGCACTTTTTCCTTTGAAATACCCCATAAAACTTGACACGCTAATTTTTGGTGCTATACTTAATAGTAAGTGTACATGGTCTGGCATCATATGTCCTTCAAGTATTTCTACTCCTTTATACTTGCATAATGTGCGTATTATTTCTTGTAGACTTGCTCTATATTGTCCATATATCGCTTTTCTTCTGTATTTGGGGATGAATACTATGTGATACTTGCACATCCATGTTGTACTTGATAAACTGTTACTTTTGTTTGCCATTTTACTCACCTTTCTTTTTTGCAATAAGCTTGAACAACTTTATTGTATCAGAAAGGTGAGTTTTTTGATATAACCTCTTGCTACCCACCCGTATAGCAGGTGGTTTATTGTTTCGCGCTCGCTGCGCACTCAACAGTCTAAAGACATTAATAGAAAAATCTCCCCAATTTGAGGAGATTTTTAGAAAATTTCTCTATCCATTATGAGTAAAGTGCATGATCACAGGGAACGTCTTTCCCTTGCCAAATTGCTTTCTGGGTCCAATCCATATTCGGTCCAGCCCAAAATGGGTGCTGCTCTGATAATCCCAGCGCCAGAAAAATTGTGGAACATAAATATAGGCTTCCCGTACAAATATAAGTTTCCGCAATGGAGGGCTGATGTCCACATAAACCTATTTGCAGCCATCCATTGTCATCAAAAGTACCCGGTGCTTCTAATGAATGTTGTATCACAGCGTTTAATGCACAGCGCACCTGTGACGGCTCTAGCTCTTGTGGTAAATTTTCTAAGAGACACATTGCAGACA
>CALLNG010000231.1 GCA_938005345.1 uncultured Clostridia bacterium | reverse complement strand
GGGCATCATGTTAATCAAAAAGGATTGGATTTTTATGATCAAATTATTCATTTATGTTTAGAAAATCACATAGAACCTATTCCAACTCTCTATCATTTTGAAATGCCACAAGCATTAGTAGATGAATTTGGTGGTTGGAAAAACAGAAGATGCATTGATGCGTTTGTTGAATATGCGAGAATATGCTTTACAAAATGGAAAGGTATTGTTAATTATTGGGTAACGATTAATGAACAACTTATTGCTATGGCAGCAAGTGATTTAAATGGTAATCATGAAAGTGATAAAGTATTACAAACAAAAAATATGTACCAAATGTCTTATCATGCTTCTTTGGCAGAAAAAAAAGCTATGAAATTATTAAAAGAAATTGATCCAAAAGCTAAGATTGGTGTTGTTAATGCTGTACAAAATGTATATCCCTATAGTTCTTCACCAGAAGATGTTTTGGCAGCGATGGATGCGGAAGAACTTATGATGTATATGCTTTTAGATATGTCTGTAAAAGGAGAATATTCGTTTAGAGTTAAAAATATTTTAAAAAAAATGAATTGTTCTCCTGTTAAAGAAGATGGCGATGATGAGATTTTACATGCTTCTCAACCAGATTTTATAGGAATCAATTATTATTCATCTATTTGTGTAAAGGAAAATAAAACAGCAACTGTCAATTATCAATTACCACCATTTTTTAGAAGCTCTATGTTTGAAGTATGTCCAAATGAACATTTAAAGAAAACAAAATGGATGGCAAATGGTATAGATCCACTAGGAATAAGAAGTATTATTTATAAAATTTATAACCGATATTCTTTACCGATAATTATTACAGAAAATGGAATGGCTTATAGTGATGTATTAGAAAATAATCAAATACACGATGATTATCGAATTGACTATTTAAAATCTCATATTAAAGAAGTATTAATTGCGAAAGAAGAAGGGTATCCAATTTTTGGATACTGTCCATGGTCATTTATTGATGTGGTAAGTTCACATCAAGGATTTTCTAAAAGGTATGGTTTAGTGTATGTCAATAGAACAGATGAAGATGTAATGGATCGTAAACGTATTAAAAAGGATTCATTTTATTGGTATCAAAAGGTTATTGAAAGTAATGGTGAAAAATTATGATAGATTTAAAAAGTAAACCTTTTTATCTTAACGATCAACAAATTAGAAAAGTACAAAGTATTTTAGATTCTATGACACTTGATGAAAAAATAGGACAAGTATTTTGTCCTATTGGATCATCTTTTGAAGAAAAAGAAATTGTAGAATTTATTGAAAAATATAAACCAGGAGCGATGATGTATCGACCTCTGGAATCAACAAAAATTAAACAGATTCATGAAACAATTCAAAACTATAGTAAAATACCTTTAATGTTAGCTGCTAATTTGGAAAGTGGCGGAAATGGAATTTGTATAGATGGTACTTATTTTTCTAGACAAATGGGTGTTGCTGCGACGAATGATTTAAAACAAGCATATCATTTAGGCATGATTGCAGGAAAGGAAGCAAATGCGGTTTTATGTAATTGGTCGTTTGCTCCTATTGTAGATATTGACTTTAACTATTTAAATCCGATTACAAATATTAGAACTTATGGTTCTGATAAAGAAAAAGTAATTGCTTATACTAAACAACAAATCAATGCCTTGAGAGAATACAATGTTATTCCATGCATCAAACACTTTCCTGGAGATGGTGTTGATATGCGTGATCAACATTTAGTAAGTAGCGTCAATGATTTAACAGTAAAGCAATGGGATGAAAGCTATGGAAATATTTATTCATCGTTTATTGACGAAGGAATAGAAACTATTATGGTCGGTCATATGTTATTACCTCATTATGTTAAATATTTTAATTCGACAATTAAAGATGAAGATATTTTACCAGCAAGTTTATCAAAAGAAGTTTTAACGAATCTATTAAGAGAAAAACTTTCTTTTAATGGAATGGTTGTAACAGATGCAACGGCGATGATTGGGTATAATGTTGCTTTACCTCGAAGTCAAGCAATTCCTTTAAGTATTGAAAATGGATGTGATATGATTCTTTTTAATAAAGATATCGATGAAGATTATACATTTATGAAAAAAGGTTTAGAAAATGGTCTCTTGTCATTGGAGAGATTAAATGAAGCAGTTCTTAGAATTTTGGCAACAAAGATGGCAAATGGTGTATTTGAAAATAAAAAACCATTAAATGAGATTGATGTAGTTGGTTGTAAAGAACATCAAGAACTTGCTTATCAATGTGCAAGCAAAGCAATTACTTTAGTTAAAAATAAGCAAGATATTTTACCGATAACACCTCAAAAGTATAAAAATATTCGCTTGTATCATTTAACAGATACCTCAAAGGGTGGTTTTAAAGAATCTGGAAGTCAAAAGAAAATAGAAGATTATTTAAATGATCTAGGATTTAATGTAGATGTTTATGATGAAAATCAACTTGATTTCCATGAAATTTTTGAAACAGGTGTTTCATATTTAAAAGATAAATATGATTTAGTTATTTATGTTGCTGATTTTGATACAGCAAGTAATTATACAGTAAGACGTGTTGAGTGGATTAAATTAATGGCTGCCAATGCTCCTTGGTTTGTACAAGATATACCAACGCTCTTTATTTCGCTTGCCAATCCATATCATTTATTAGATGTTCCAATGATTAAAACATATATCAATGGTTATAGTCATAATGATGTAGTTATTCAATCATTAGTTAATAAACTGGTAGGTAAAGAAAAGTTTGTAGGTGTGAGTCCAGTTGATGCATTTTGTGGAAAGTGGGATACCAAAAGATGATAGATACAATTATATTTGATTTAGATGGCGTGATTTGTTCAACAGATCATTATCATTACTTGGCTTGGAAGAAACTTAGTGATGAACTTCATATTTCATTTGATGAAAAAGATAATGAAAAATTAAGAGGAGTTTCACGTATGGAAAGCTTAGATATTATTTTAGAAAAAAGCAGTCAAACTTATTCTCAAGTAGAAAAAGAAGAATTTGCGAATAAAAAGAATACTTTATATCAACAATATCTTAAACAAATGACACCTAGTGATCTTTCTGTTGAAGTTAAAGAAACACTTGATCAATTAAGAAATAAAGGATATAGATTAGCAATCGGTTCATCAAGTAAAAATACGAAACTTATTTTAAAACAACTTGGTTTAGAAAATTATTTTGATGCTATTTGTGATGGAACAATGATACAATACTCTAAACCACATCCAGAAGTATTTATGAAAGCTGCTGATTTATTAGAAAAAAATTATAAGAACTGTTTAGTTGTGGAAGATGCTCTTGCAGGATGTATCGCAGCTAAGAGTGCTTCAATGCACGTTGCAGCTATTTCCAGTGCTTATGGAAGTCCTTATGCAGACTATCATTTAAATACTTTTAAGGATTTATTAGAAATAAATAATAAATAATAGATTTTCCAAAGATTCCTAGTCCAAAATACCTCCATAAATAGTTTAGGAAATTTTTGGGAAATATTAAGGATATGATGCTGATCATATTCTTTTTTGTTTTACTTATGAATTTGATATGTAATTGAAATTGTCTTTTTTATGATTCCTTTTAAAATAGAAATCAAAGGAATAAAAGAGATATGAAAGATTACTATCACTATTTTGTAAATAAGGGAAATCACCCAAATAAAAATAATATATTAAAACAAGAAGAATATCGCTTTAAAACATTTAATCAAAATACTGCACTTCAAATTATTCAACAAATCATAGAGGCTGCTAAAGCGTATGATAAACCTTTTGCATCAAGAATTGTTTATAGAGATAAAATCATTGCTGAATACAGTGAACTAGAAAATACATCGTGGTTAAATCGAAAAGAAAAAGTTTGTTATGAAACGAAACATTCTTCGTATTCTATCTTCTTAGATAATATGCAATCTCATCTTTACGATTATATGATTGATAATGAAAGTTATGGGATCTGTGGAGGAAGTTTTCCTCTTTATGAAAATGATGAATTTGTTGGAACAATTACTTTTACGGGATTAAGACCACAAGAAGATCATGGAGTGATTATTCAAGTGTTAGAAAAGGTATTTCAAGAAAGAAATTGAAATATCTTTTTTTGTGACATATATCACGCTTTTTATATTTATCTCTTATTTTTAATTTGTTAGAATTAACTGATGGATAATGATGATATGAATCAATAAAAAAATTATTTGAACCAATCACTATTAGAAATATGACATTAGATAATCGATTAGTCATGGCACCAATGGGAACAAACTTTGGTGAACAAAATGGTGAGATGAGTTTTTTACATATGAATTATTATGAAAGACGTGCTAAAGGAGGCTATGGTCTTTTAATTGTAGAAAATGCTTGTGTGAAATATCCAGAAGGAAGTAATGGAACAACACAATTACGTATAGATGCCGATAATTATATACCTCGTCTTTATAAACTATGTGAAGCCATTCATCAATATGGTACGAAAATAGCTATTCAATTAAACCATGCAGGAGCAAGTGCCATGGAAAGTCATATTGGAATACAACCTGTTTCTGCGAGTGCAACTCCTAATAAAGCAGGAGGAGCGATTTCTCGTGCTTTAACAGTAGAAGAAATTTATAGTATTGCAGATGATTATGCAACAGCTGCTAAAAGACACAAACCATTGGTTTTGATGCAATAGAAATTCATGCGGGACATTCTTATTTGATTTCTCAATTTTTATCACCCCTTACCTTTGTTTTTGTTATAACGAATTCTTTTTCATTTGAAAAATGAGTTTTCATTTTATGAAAAAATGAAACCGAATACAATAAAATGAATATAATAAGTAAAGAACAAACAGGAGGAATTCAAATGGGATTTAAAGAAGGATTTTTTTGGGGTGGCGCAACAGCTGCTAACCAATATGAAGGTGGATATTTAAGCGGTGGTAAAGGTCTTGCTATTCAAGATGTCATCACTGGTGGAGATGGAAGAAATAATATTCCTAGACGTATGGCTTTAAAGCTTGCTGATGGATCAACAAAATTTATTGATCGTCGTGGAACTGAAGTACCTGATGGTGCTGTACCATATGTGGATGAAGATACATATTATCCAAGCCATGTGGCAACTGATTTCTATCATCATTATAAAGAAGATATTGCATTATTTGCAGAAATGGGATTTAAATCATTCCGTATGTCTATTAACTGGACAAGAATTTTCCCAAATGGGGATGAAAAAGAACCTAATGAAGAAGGTTTAAAATTCTATGATGATGTTTTTGATGAAATGTTAAAATATGGTATTGAACCACAAGTAACAATTGTACATTTTGATTTACCACTTCATTTAGCAACAGAATATGATGGTTGGTATAATAGAAAAACAATTGATTTCTATATGAATTATGTAGAAACAATTTTCAATCGTTATAAAAATAAAGTTAAATATTGGTTAACATTTAATGAAATCAATTTCTGTAAAGATTACACAAACTTAGGAATTACAGAAGCTTTATCTAGACCAGATAAAGTTGCACAAGCTGTTCATCATATGCTTGTTGCTGCAGCAAAAACAGTAATTCGTGGTCATGAAATCAATCCAGAATTTCAAATTGGGATGATGATCAATTATTCAGAAATTTATCCAGAAGATTGTAATCCAGAAAATATGTGGAAACGTATTACTGAAAAAAGATTACGTACATTCTATACAGATGTTCAAAATAAAGGATTCTATCCAGAATGGAAACTTATTGAATATAAAAATGCTGGTATTGAATTAAAAATGGAAGATGGAGATTTAGAAACATTAAAAGCTGGTACAGTAGATTATATTGGATTTTCTTACTATTCAACAAGTGTTGCTACTGTAAACGTAGATGCTAAAAGAACAGCTTCTAACTTAGAAAGTGCTGTTAAAAACCCTTATTTAAAAGCAAATGATTGGGGATGGCAAATTGATCCAGTTGGTCTACGTATTGTTTTAAATGAATTGTGGGATCGTTATCATAAACCACTATGGATCGTTGAAAATGGTTTAGGAGCTATCGATACAGTGGAAGAAGATGGTTCAATTCATGATCCTTATCGTATTGATTATATGAGACAACATATCATTGAAATGAAAAAAGCAGTTGATGAAGATGGTGTTGATTTAATGGGATATATGCCTTGGGGATGTATTGATGTGGTTTCAGCAGGAACTGGTGAAATGAGAAAACGTTACGGATTTATCTATGTAGATATGGATGATGATGGAAATGGTGATTTGCACCGTGCACGTAAAGATTCTTTCTACTGGTATCAAAAAGTATGTCAGTCTAACGGAGAAGAATTATAAAAGAATTGCAAAATGCAATTCTTTTTTAATATTTTTCTTTTATTAATTGAAAGAATGATTTCATTTCATGAGAAAGCCATTTGTTTTTATGGCAGAGAAGTTGACGATAGACATCAATTTGGTAATCAGGAATATTAATTTGAATGATTGTTTTATTTTTTAAATCATTTTCTAAAATATATTTTGGTAAAAAACTGATATATTGATCAAGTTTCAATAGTTCTAAAAGCAAATCTGTATTTTTAGATTGGATAAAAGGCTTAATTTCTAAATTGTCTTCATGAAGCTTTTCTTCGAGAAGGCGACGATAACTGGCATTTTTTTCTGTTAAAATAATGGGATAAGTTAGGATATCTTGAATTGTTGGCTGTTTGATTTTACAGATTGGGTGATGACATGATGCTACAAAAGTAACTTCTTCTTTAGATTGATATATTTTTAGCCAATCTGTATCTAAAAGTTGTTTATCAACTAAGTATGCAAAATCAATATCGTTATTTTTAAGCATTTTTAAAAGTCCTTCAATTGTATCTGTTGTAATCGAAACAGATACATGAGGGTGGTATTGATGATATTTACAAATAAGCTGAGGAACTATGGAAGAACATAATGAATCAATAGTTCCAATTGTAAGATGACCATTAAGTTCTAATGAAGGATTAATGGCTTCTTTCGCACATGAAATATCATCAAGTATCTTCAAACAGTGCTGATAAAATGTTTTACCATGATTTGTAAGAGTAACCTTTTTACCTAAACGATCAAACAATTGTACACCAAGTTCTCTTTCAAGATTTTTGATATGAACGGTGATAGATCCTTGACAATAATCTAACTTTTTAGAAGCTTTTGAAAAACTACCTTGTTGAACAATTGTTGTAAATGAAATAAGTTCTTGTATTTCCATAAGAGTCTCCTATTAAAAAAATTAAACATATCTATTAAAATCATTTAATTTACTTGATAACACATTCATATTAAACTAGAGTTATCAATTAATCAAGGAGTATTTATATGAAAAAGACAGAACAAAAATATCAAACATATGTTCAAATATTAAAAGAAGAATTGATTCCTGCTATGGGATGTACAGAACCGATTTCATTAGCGTATGGAGCAAGTCTTGCTAGAAAAGTGTTAAATCATCTACCTACAAAAATTGTTGTAGAAGCAAGTGGGAGTATTATAAAAAATGTAAAGAGTGTCATTGTTCCTCATACACATCATTTAAAAGGAATTAAAGCAGCTGTTTGCGCTGGAATCATAGGAGGCAATGATGATAAATATTTAGAAGTATTAAGTCAAATTGATGAAAAAACAAAGAAAGAAATTGATCAATATATAGAAAAAGTAGATTTTGAAGAACATTTTTTGGATAGTTCAAAAGTATTTGATTACATAATAACGGTTTGGAATAAAAAAGAGTATGTAAAAGTGAGAATAAGTGATTCTCATATGCATGTTGTTTGTATAGAAAAAAATGGAAAAATACTTCAAAAAGAGAAAAGTATTATAAAAAAGGAAAAAGCAGATCGCTCATTATTAGATATAAAAGATATTTATGACTTTATAACGACTGTTGATTTGATCGATATTCAAGAAATTTTAGAAAGACAACTAGATTATAATTATGCGATAGCTTGTGCAGGTTTAAATGATAATTATGGAGCTAATATTGGAAAAGTTCTTTTAAAATCTTTTGGCAATGATGTAAAAAATAAAGCGAAGGCTTATGCTGCAGCTGGTAGTGATGCGAGAATGAATGGTTGCGAATTGCCGGTTATTATTAATTCGGGGAGTGGCAATCAAGGTATGACATGTTCTTTGCCTGTTATTATCTACGCTCAAGAATTAAAGGTTTCAAAAGAAAAAATGTTTAGAGCGTTAGCTCTATCTAACCTTGTGGCGATTCATGAAAAAAGTGGTATTGGAACTTTATCAGCTTACTGTGGGGCAGTAAGTGCCGCTACTGGAGCTGGTGCAGGAATTGCTTATTTATACGATGAAGATTATCAAGCTGTCATTCATACAATTGTTAATACACTTGCCAATGTTTCGGGGATAGTTTGTGATGGAGCCAAAGCTTCTTGTGCAGCAAAAATTGCTTCTAGTATTGATGCGGCTATTTTAGGCTATCATATGTACAAAAATGGACAAGAATTTAAATCAGGGGACGGACTTGTAATGGAAGATGTTGAGGCAACGATTCAAAGTGTCGGGCGATTAGGTAGAGAAGGAATGAAGGAAACGAATAAAGAAATTATTAAGATGATGATTCATGAATAATAGACAATATGGAGTATTGATTTGTCAATACTCCATATTTTTATTTTGAAGTTAAATCTTTAATAGCCTCACTTGCAATAATTAATCCTACGGTAGAAGGAACAAAAGCGTTGCTTCCAGGAATATCTCTTCTAATTGTACATTTAGGTTTTGTATCAGGAGGGCATATACAATGTATTCGGCAACTGATGGATAAATCATCAATTGGGCGAATTGATTTTTCTTCAGAATAAACAACTTTTAATTTTTTAACATGTCTTTTTTTGAGCTCTCTACGCATGACTTTTGCTAGAGGATATACTTTTGTTTTATAAATATCTGTGATTTTAAATTGGGTAGGATCAACTTTATTTACAGCTCCCATACTTGAAATAATGGGAATATTGTGTTCTTGGGCTTTTAAAACAAGTTCGATTTTTGCAGAAACTGTATCAACTGCATCTATAATCATAATCTTCAAATGAAAAATCAGTAGCATTTTCTGGTAAAAAGAAACATGGATGTGTTTGAACGTTGACTTTTGGGTTGATTTTTAACATTCTTTCTTTCATGGCATCTGTTTTATATTGACCAACTGTATCAAATGTAGCGATGATTTGACGATTGAGATTTGTTAGACAAATTTATCATCATCTATTAAATCACAAGAGCCAATTCCACTTCTTACAGGCGCTTCGCCTACATAACCGCCGACACCACCTAGACCAAAAATGGCTACATGGCTATTTTGAAGTTTATTTATGTCTTCTTTTCCATATAATAATTGTGTTCTTGAAAATTGGTTTAATATAGGTTCTTCTTAATCATAGTAAAACACTATGAAATATAGTGATCATTTATAGGATGAAGTCAATATTTTTTGTTGACTTTAAAAAAATATTTTTGTAGAATAACACTCGGCTTTAAATTAAATATTTGGTATCTATTGGAAACGCACACTCCCTGAGTGATAACGAACAACACAATTCATTATCATAAGGAGGTTTTTTTATGCCCGAAAAAGAATTGCCGCGCACCGTATCCCGTCCCGTGTTCAACACCTACGCTCTCACCGTCTGCGCCCTGCTGACCGCGCTGAGCGTGGTGCTGGCACGGGTGCTGACCCTCATCCCCGCCGAGACCACCCGTATCTCTCTGGAGGCCGTGCCTATCGTGCTGTCGGGCCTGCTGTTCGGCCCCATTCCCGGGGCGGTGGTGGGCTTCGCCGCCGATCTCATCGGCTGCCTGTTCTCCCCCTTCGGCTACAATCCCATTTTCTGCGTGCCCCCCATCCTGTACGGCCTGCTGGCCGGTGCGGTACGGCGGTATGTGACGGGCCGGTCAGCCCTGCTCCGCACGGCGCTGGCCTTCTTCCCCGCGGCCATCGTGGGCTCCGTCCTGTGGCAGAGCATGGCGCTGGCTCTGGTGTACGGCGGCGATGCCAAGCAGGCATTTTTTCTGGCAAAGCTGGTGTCCCGCAGCATCCAATTCGCCCTCACCGGCACGGTGGACACGCTGATCGTGTGGCTGCTGCTGCGCCGCGGCGCACTCAACGCTGTGCAGCGGCGTATCCAGGTCAAGGGAGGCGCAGAGCATGACCATCAATGAAGCCCTGGATTACATCCATGCGGTGGACTGGCGGCGCAGCAGCCTGGGCCTGCGCCGCATCGACGAGCTGCTGGCCCAGATGGGACATCCGGAGCGGACGATGAAGTTCGTCCACGTCACCGGCACCAACGGCAAAGGCTCCACCTGCGCCATACTGGCTTCCGTGCTGCGGGCAGCGGGCTATCGCACAGGGCTCTACACCTCGCCCTACATCTTCCGGTTCAACGAGCGGATGCAGATCGACGGCGCGCCCATCTCCGATGCGGAGCTGTGCGCCGTGACGGAGGAGGTGCGGCCGCTGGCGGACGGCATGGCCGACCACCCCACGGAATTTGAGATGGTGACAGCCATCGCCTTCTCCTGGTTCGCAAGTCGAAAATGCGACATCGTGGTATGCGAGGTGGGCATGGGCGGCGAGCTCGACGCCACCAATGTCATCCCCGCGCCGGAGGCGGCGGTGCTGTGCAATATCGGGCTGGACCACACCGCCTACCTGGGCGACACGGCGGAGAAGATCGCCGCCACCAAGTCCGGCATCATCAAAGCCGGCTGCGACGCTGTGCTTTACCCCTGTGCGCCGTCGGTGCGGGAGGTGGTGGCGGACCGCTGCCGCCGGTGCGGTGTGACGCTGCACCCTGTGGACATGGATACCTTGGTCCCTGTCAGCCATTCTCTGGAGGGGCAGGAGTTCAGCTTCGGTTCTCTGTCCGGCCTGCACCTGCCCCTGCTGGGACGGATGCAGCTGCGCAACGCCGCTGCGGCTCTCACTGCGGTGGAGGTACTGCGCCGCCGGGGCTGGGCCATCGGTGAGGACGCCGTGCGGCAGGGTCTGGCGCAGGTGCGCTGGCCCGTCCGCTTTGAGGTAGTGCGCCGCGAGCCGCTGGTGGTGATGGACGGCGGCCACAATCCCCAGTGCATGGCGGCGCTGGTGGAAAATATTCAGGACTACCTGCCGGACCGGCCCTTGACGGTGCTCACCGGCGTGCTGCGGGACAAGGACTATCACCGGATGTACGCCCCGCTGCTGCCCTATGCGGCGCAGTTCATCACCGTGACGCCGGACAGTCCCCGGGCCCTGCCGGCCCAGGAGCTGGCGGCATATCTCCAGGCGCTGGGCAAGCCTGTTGCCGCCTGCGATACCGTGGCGGAGGGCGCTGCGCTGGCCCTGGCGAAGGCTGCCAACGGCGGTGCTGTGCTGTGCTGCGGTTCCCTGTACCTCATGGGTGAGGCCGAAGCGGCGCTGCTCCGCTGAAAACCAGACAAAAAAGGACAGGCATGACCAGTGGTCATGCCTGTCCTTTTTTTGTCTGTCCGCTGTCTCAGGCGGCCTTTTCCGCCTTCAGGGCGTAGGCGGCGCCGGCTTCGATGTTGGTGGCATCCACACCGGTGGAGGCATACTCTCCGTTGATGTAGAACGCCCAGTACGCGCCGTCGGTGTTGTAGTCCAGCGTCACGCCGTTGACGGTGGTGATGTACAGGCCGTACTCAGTGGTGTCACCGGCCACGACGCCCAGCTCCAGCAGAGCCTCGCCCACCGTCTCCTTGTCGGTGTTGACGGTGAAGGTGATAGACGTGCCGTCCAGCTGGGCGACCTCCACGGTGAAGGCGGTCTTGCCCTCGCCGATCACGTCGCCGTCAGCCACCACGCTGTCCTGCGGGGCAGCGGCATCGCCATTGTCGCCGGTGTTGTTGTCGGTATCGGTGACAGCGCCCGCGTCCTTATCGGCGGTGCCGTTGTCCTGTGCCTTATTGCCGCAGGCGGCCAGAGACAGTACCATCACCAGCGCCAGCAGCAGGGCGAGCAGCTTATTCAGTCCGTTCTTTTTCATGCTTGTTTACTCCTTTTCGATCAATGCTATCAGCAAACTGCCCCGCGTCACGGTGACGCGGACAGGGTTGCCCACATAATGATTGCTGACACCCAGAGGAAACGACGACGTCAGCACCGCATCGTGCACCGTGTACTGGCCGCCCTCGATGGTGACGCCCTGAGCGTCCGCGCCCATGCAGAACACGGACACGATACCCCTTTCCCGGGCGGGCAGGGTGATGCTGCCGTCTTGGATGGCGGTGAACCGCTCCCTGTCGCCGTACAGCCAGCCCCGTGCGCCGTGGTCCGCCAGATACAGCAGCCCCTGAAGGTTGGCGATGGTATGGTCGGTGCGGCCGCCCATGCCGCCGTAGAGGTGAAATTCTGTCTCACCGCGGCCCAGTCCCTCCTTGATGGCCAGCATCATGTCGGTATCGTCCTTCTCCACCGGCACGCGGCGGATGCGGGCGAAGTCCGGCACGGTGTGCAGGGAGTCGAAATCCCCCAGCAGCAGGTCCGGCGTGATGTTCTCCATGCGGCAGATGCGCCAGCCGCCGTCGGCGGCGATGACGGTGTCTCCCGCCGCGGGACGCTGCGGCAGGCCGTAAAAGCCCCCTGCGCCGAAAATATAACAGGCCACTTGCGTTCCTCCTTTACATCCACATGGCGAACAGCCGCAGCACCACGCCCACGACTCGCAGATACCATGGCCGCGCCGCCATGCGCGCCGGCGTCACCGGCTGGCTGTTCTGGATGATGTTGTCCATATCCTCCAGCAGCGACTCAATGGCGGGCATGCGGTACAGCAGCTCGCCGCACTCAAAGTGCAGCTGGAAGCTGCGGAAGTCCATGTTCACCGAGCCCACGAAGGCCGCCTCGCGGTCCACCATCACGGTCTTGCCGTGGATAAGGCCCGGCGTGTAAGTATATATCTTCACATGGTGGCCTGTCAACTCCGGAAAATAGCTCTGGGCCACCTGATAGGCAAACCAGTGGTCGGGAATACCCGGCATCATCAGCCGCACATCCACGCCGCTGTCCCCCGCCACGCACAGTGCCTTGATCATGGGCTCGTCGATGGCCAGGTAAGGCGTGGTGATATACACCGTCTGGCGGGCCCGCGTGATCAGCTGGAGGAACACATCCTCCGCCGTGGCGTCAGGATTGTTGTCCGGCCCATCCACGATGGTCTGGCAGAAGCCGTCGGAGGCGGCGCTGTGAATAGGGCGGTAGTAGTCATGCTCGTTGTGCATCTCGCCGCCCAGGCGCTCCCACATGTAGATGAACTCACGGGTCAGGCCCCAGGCGCCCTCGCCCTCCAGCCGCAGGCCGCAGTCCTTCCAGTAGCCGAAGCGCCGGATGATGTCGGCGTACTCATCGGCCAGGTTGGCGCCGCCGGTGAAGGCCACATCGCCATCGATGCAGGTGATTTTCCGGTGGTCGCGGTAGTTGAAGTACAGCCGGTTCACGTAGTGGTGTACCGGATTAAAGACGATGACCTCCACACCGGCACGGCGCAGGGCATCCACCCGCTCCGCCGGCATGCGCATCATGCTGCCGAAGTCGTCGAAGATCAGCTTGATCTCCACGCCCTGCCCGCTCTTGCGGCGCAGCACGTTGGTCAAGCGGTCCCATATCTCGCCCTCGGCCATAATGAAGTACTCCAGGAAGATGAAGCGCTCCGCCTTCTCCATGGCGGACAGCATATCCTCCAGAAAGTCCTTGCCGGTGGGCAGATATACTGCGTCTGTCGCCCTGTAAAGGGAAAAGCCTTTATTGTTCAGATAGGACGCCAGCGGAGCCCACTGGGGCATGCTCTGCCGCAGCTTTTCTATGTTCAGGCGGCTCTCTTCCTGCTTGCAGGCGGACTCCTGGGGCCGCGGCAGCTTTTTCAGGTCCAGACGCTTGGACTGCCGCCCGCCGTTCCACAGCCAGTAGAGCATCAGGCCCACCACCGGCAGGAATAGAATCAGGAATATCCATCCCACCTTGTAGCTGGTGGTCCCGGGCTTCGTCCAGATATACACAGCGCAGACGAATGCCACCAGTTCCAGCGCGGTGTAGGCCAGCGCCGCCCGCTGCTTCAGTACAGTGCTCAGGAAGAGCACCAGCGCGATCTGGGCCACCAGCAGCACAGCCACCAGCACCAACCGCAGCGCCGCAGATATGCGGCGCTCTGTCCTCTGTTGGACTCTCGGTTTTTTCATAGGCGTTCCTCCTTCTCTCTTTCTATCGGGGCAATTACCTTATTCCTGGGAGCTGCGCAGCAGGTGCTGCTGGATGTCCCAGAGCTTATCGGACAGGTCCACGTAGTACTTGTGGGGGTAGTCGAAACGCTTCACCTCGTCCCACAGGGTGTCTATCTGCTGACGGCAGTATTCGCGGATCTCCGGCAGCGACGGGCTGTCGTATACCCGCTTGCCGTGCAGAAACACCGGCACCAGCAGCTCGCGGGCCTCGAAATTGTAGATGCGCTTTTTCTTCCATGTGGCCAGCGGATCGAAGATGGTCAGATCCCTGGTATCGTCCACGGTCTCATCGTGGAGGGCCATGTAGTCGGCCAGAGCCTTGCCGTTGTCGCGGCCGTAGAAGCGGTACACCTTCTTGAAATGGGGCACCGTGATCTTCTCCACATTCTCGCTGACCTTGATCTTGGGCACGATGGTGCCGTCCGGCTCCTCAACGGCCACCAGCTTATAGACGCCGCCGAACACCGGCTCGGACTTGGCGGTGATGAGC
>CALLNG010000230.1 GCA_938005345.1 uncultured Clostridia bacterium | reverse complement strand
CCGCGTTGGCATCGTACAGCGCCACCGGAATGGACGCCGCGCCCATGTTACCATACAGTCTCACACAATCATATACCACGCCTTCCGGCAGTTTTAGCCGTTTTGCCGCGCCCTCAATAATGCGGGAATTGGCCTGGTGCGGGATCAGTACATCCAAATCCTCCAGCGCCAGCCCGGCCTGCGCCACCGCTTTTTTCGTCGCGCTGATCATGGCGCGCACTGCAAATTTGAACACCTCTCCGCCATTCATCCACAGCGTCTGCGGAATGCCGGAAATACGTTTGTCCAGCTCTTCCTGGTTCTTTTCCAGATTCAGCAGGGTGATATTATCGCCCAAGTCTCCGTCCGCGCCGAAGTGGTGCCCAATCACGCCGTAGTCCTCATCAGTTGGCTGCATCACCGCCGCGCCCGCGCCATCGCCGAACAAAATGCAGGTGGAACGGTCTTTCCAGTCCACCGCCTTTGTTAGCGTCTCCGTTCCTATCACCAGCACGTTTTGGTATTCTCCGCACTGGATAAAGCAATCCGCAATGTTCATGCCCGCCAAAAATCCCGTGCATGCCGTGTTGATGTCTAGGCAGTTGGCGTTTTTTGCGCCGATTTTGCGCTGCACAAGGCAGGACAAATGCGGCGTCAAGGTTTCCGGCGTGACGGACGCGACGATAATCATATCCACGTCGTCTACAGAAATACCCGCCGACTCCACCGCTTCCTTTGCCGCTTCCGCCGCCAGGTCGGACGCATACACATCGTCGCCCGCAATACGGCGTTCCTTGATACCCGTCCGTTCGGCAATCCATTCATCCGAAGTATCTAAAAATTCCATCAAATCAAAATTAGTTACCACTTTTTCTCCAACCGCATGCCCAATGCCTGCGATAACGGAACGTTTCATACTGATTCCTCCTTCAAGATTCGACTTTGCCGCTGCACGCGGCGGATTATTCTTCTGCTGCTTCCTCCGGCGCGCCCTGCTGCTCAAAATACCGTTTGATATCCTGCATAACGCCGCTTTCCACAAATTTTGCCGCCCGCTGCAAGGCGTGGCAAAATGCGTTTTTGTTGCTGCTGCCGTGCGCCTTAACCACAATACCTTTCACGCCCAGTACCGGCGCGCCGCCGTATTCCGTGTAATCCATTTTCTTTTTCAGCCCCATCAGGCCGGATTTGACCAGCAGCGCGCCCAGTTTCCCTTTCCAGTTTTGGAAAAAGACCTGTTTTACATTGCCGAGCAACACCTCTGCCGTCCCTTCCATCAATTTCAAAATGACGTTGCCTGTGAAGCCGTCTGTCACAATGACGTCTGCATCGCCATGGGGCACGCGCCGCGCCTCAATATTTCCAATAAACTGCATGCCGCTTTGGCGGCTGAGCAAGTCATACGCTTTTTTTGTCAGTTCGTTGCCTTTGCCGGCCTCCGTCCCAATGTTCACCAGCCCCACTTTGGGCTGCGCAATGTCGCAGACTTTTTGGGCGTAAAACGCGCCCATGACAGCAAACTGCTGCAAATATTCGCTTTTGCACTCCGCATTCGCGCCCACATCCAGCAAAATCGCCACGCCGCGGTCTGTTGGAATGGGCGTGGTGAGCGCTGGTCGGTACAGCCCGTGCATACGCCCTAGCAACAGCGCCGACGAGGTAATCAGCGCGCCCGTGTTGCCGCCGCTGACAAACGCGTCCACCTTGCCTTCCTTCACATCCATCATCGCTCGCACCATAGACGAGTCCTTTTTGGAACGCACCGCCCGGATGGGATTGTCTTCTCCTGTTATCGTTTCGCTGCACGGTACAATGTGGATTTGCTCTTTGTCATAAGAATGGGCTGCCAGCTCCCGCTTCAGCCGCGCCTCCTCGCCGTAAATCCATATGCGCGCCCGCAAAGAGCGCGCCGCTTCCACTGCGCCTGCCACAACCGCGCCCGGCGCATTGTCTCCGCCCATACCGTCTATCGCCAAAATCATGTTATTTTCTGCCACCCTTCTATCGCTGTGTCTGTGCCGGTTCGTCCACCGGCACCAAAATAAACTTCCCGCGGAACACTTCGCGGTCCTTTCGGTAAATCAGAACCCAAACAATGTACTCTTCGCCGCGCTGGCGTTTGACTTCCGCCTTTGCCACCAGCTGCGTGCCCGCATACACCGGTTCTTTGTATTTGATGTTGGCAATGCCCACAATCGCGCTGTTCACGCCCACTGCCGCAATGCAAAGCGTTTCTGCCATTGCGTATATGCTGCTGCCGCGCACCACCCTGGACTTTTGAAACACCATGGACCGGTCCGTCTCCATGACGGATACCGCCCGCTGTCCCGGCTGGATGTCAATGATTTCACCCACCAGTTCGCTTTGCTGCAGTGAGGTGATTTTGTCGCGGCTGCCCGCTGCAAGCTGTTTCACCCGTTCCCGATGCTGGGCGATGCCCAGTTCCATCCGGTCCAGCCGGATGGTCGGCACACTGACGGCAAACAGTTCTGCCAGCTCTTCATCGGTCAAAAACGGATTTTTTTCAATTTGTCTTGCCAGCTGCCTGCGGCGCTGCTGCTTGTTGCTGCTCATTGCCATGACTCCTTTATCGCTTCCATTCGCCGGGCGGCATGTTTTTACTGCTGAACGCCTTCCCGGTTTTTTCATTTTTATGACCTAGTCTTATCACCAGGTCATAAAGCTATTCCTATTATAACGGCTTTTGTCTAGAAAATCAAGTCTTTTTTCAAAAAAAATTTCGACAAATGCCGCCGGGCGCCGCCCGGCAAGGGCGGGTTTTCGCTGGCGGCACGGGATTTCAGCCGGGGCCGCGGTGGATTGAGAGTAGGTGATACATGGTTTATCTATATAAAAAAACCGTGATACAACTTGCCATTTTCGGTAACTGTACCACGGTTTTAGATATATCCGTTTTATTTCCGTATATTTTTACATGACTCCACATATACCGATAATAAATTTTCGGCATATATTTGTTCTACTTCGCTTAACTCAGATAACATTATATTGACAGCATTGCTTTGCTCTTTTTGCTCAATACCAAATAAAATATAATCTGCTGAAATGTCTAATGCTTTGCAAATGCCTATCAAGGTTGAAAGGGAAATACCTGTCATTCCTCTTTCTAATTGGCTTAGATTCTTCGGACTCATTCTAATCATTTCCGCCAATTCTGCCTGTGTATATCTCTTTGCTTTTCGTGCTTGTTGAACTCGTTTTCCCATAAGGCCATAATCATACGGATTTATTTTCATGTATTCACCCCCAAAATCCATCTATTACATATAGTATATCTCATTATGCACAGACAACAAACACTTCATACACATTACTGCTCTATGTTGTGCATTGACTATTAAATAGAAATGTAGTATAATGAACGTAAAACATATTCAAAAACAAATGTGGGGTGACAATTTATGAAAAGCAAAAAAGCAACTCTATTCTCCCTTCTATTCCTGGTGATGATGCTGTTTTCAAGCTGCACCACAAATTCCATCCCGCCGGGCGAAGCGCCGCCGGTTTCTTCGGAGGTTTCGGGGACAGCGGCAAACACAGACGAACAGCATACGCTGCAAGGCGTAACGGGGGAATTAACCATTTCCTATCTTGACGTAGGGCAGGCGGACAGCATTTTCGTCGCCCTGCCAAACGGGGAAACCATGCTCATTGACGCGGGGGAAGCGTCCAGCAGCGGGGACATTATCCAGTACATACAAAGCAACGGGAAAACAACGCTGGATTATGTGATCGCAACGCATCCCCACGCCGACCATATCGGCGGCATGGCGGCGGTGCTCCAGGCATTTGATGTGAAGCATTTTTACATGCCGGACAAAATGCACACGAGCCAAACCTTTGAGCGGATGATACAAACGGTGCGGGAAAAAGGGCTGGCGATTCAGGCCGCGAAAGCGGGAAACACCCTGTTTGACTACGGCAACCTCAAGGCGGCGTTTGTTGCGCCGGGCGGGAACAGCTACGCCGGCCTCAACAACGCTTCCGCCGCCGTCCTGCTCACCTACAACGACCGCCGCTTTTTGTTCATGGGAGACGCGGAGCGGGAGTCGGAATCGGACATTTTGGCAGCGGGCTATGACGTTGCAGCGGATATTCTAAAAGTGGGCCATCACGGAAGCGATACCAGCACTTCCGGGGCGTTCCTTGAAAAGGTGCAGCCAACCTATGCCGTCATTTCCTGCGGCGTGGGCAACAGCTACGGGCATCCTGATTCCAGCACGATAGCCGCGCTGGAGCAGTTTGGCGTAGAAATTCACCGGACCGATTTGGAAGGAACCATTGTTGCAACCTGCGATGGCCAAACCATCACGCTGGACCGTTTTAAGAAGGAGGTTCAGCCGCGCGCCCCGGCAGCCGTGCCAGCGGACACGCCTGTTTCAAAGGCAGCGGACACGCCAACCGTGACGGACGCACCAAAGAAGGCGGATACGCCAAAGGCGGCAGAAGCGCCAACAGTCACAGACGCGCCCGCAGCGCCATCCCAGGAGCAGAGTGTGACCGTATACATTACCAGGACGGGCAAAAAGTATCACCGGGACGGCTGCCAGTATTTACGGCAATCTAAAATTCCCATCTCGCTGGAAGATGCCAAACAGTATTATACGCCTTGTTCCGTATGCAATCCGCCGCAGTAAAAGGTGTGGCTAAGCCATTTTTCAAGTAAAAAAAACGCTGTGCGCCTACAGGTGCACAGCGTTTTTTTTACTTGTTTTTTTATCCGACCCACTTGGAACCGTCTGCAAACACGATTTCCGTGATGTGCATGTTTTGCACATAGGTGGTGGAGGTCTGCAAATTCAGCGTCCAATACCACACATCCTGCTCTAGCGGTTCAAACCAAATGCTATTCATATACCCGTCAAACGAATTGCTGTGGTAACGGGTCCAGCGCGCGGGGTTGCCAAACGCGTCGTAGCAATAGAACGTCAGTTTGAACGCGGTAATAGGCTGGTAGCTAAGATTGCGAAACCGGATGTTGACCGTAGGAACACCGATGGAATTCTCGCCCATAGTATAGCCCACAATGCCAATCGGGCAGCGCGTATTTTCCCTCCACAAATCCGCTGCATTGCGCTTTTTTGCCTGCATGTCGCTTTCATACCAGCCGCCCGCTGTCAGCTCGCCGGAGGACAGCGCGTTGTCGCACACCGCCATTGCCGTGGCATAGTCCGCAACGTTCATCGCCCCATAGTAAGAATTGGCAAAATTGTTATATTTGGCTTCCTCCATGGTCGTAAACCAACCTACATTCAGATAGGCCGGCGTTTCACGGTCCGCAATCACAGCGGTGCGTCCGTCCGGCGCATAGACATAGCGCACCGGTTCGGTATACCAGCCCACCGCCGTATACGCCGCTACTTCACTTTGCGGCACATAAATCGTCCGCCAATCCGGCGCATACATCATCACTGGCGGCGAAGTATACCAGCCTACGGACGAGTAGGCGTCCACCTCGCTCGAATCAACGGAAATGGTCCGTCCATCTACCGCATACATCGTCACTGGCTGCGCGAACACCGCCGACATTTGCAGCAGCAAGCACGCTGCCAGCACCCCTGCCATTTTTTTGCATGTTCCCTTTTTCATGATCCTCTCCCTTTCCGCCGCCGGCGCATGCGGCAAAAAATGATTGCGGCAAGCGGCGTGCGCCAATAGCGCCGCTTTTTTATGAAAACCGGCGTTTCCCCGCCAAACCGCCTGGCAGTTGCCGGATTTTCTTTTCGTTCCCCCGCCGCGCTTATTTCCTGCTGCGCGCCGAATTTAGTTTCCTTCCTGCGCTGCTAGTTCCGCCTTCAAGCGGTCCAGCTCGTCATAGGCCCTCGCCTTGACCATCACTTTCCCTTTGGCATCCAGCTTTTGGTACAGCTCCAGCATTTCCCTGTCGTCATCGCTCAGATACACCAGCTCGCGTTCCTGCCCTGTGAGCAAAAAATCCGTTGTGACATGAAAATAGGCCGCAATTTTGTCTATGTGCCGAAAATAGGATTTGTTGCGCCCCGCCTTCCATTCGCTCATCGCAGTGGCATTGAGGCCAATGTCGCTCAAAAACTTCTTTTGGGAAATATGGTGTTTTTCCAAAAGACTGCTGATGATATCCAAAGTCTCCAATGAAATGCCCTCCACTTTGTATATTTTTCACATATTTTCGTATTTTACGAATTTTATATTGACAATACGAATTTTATGTCGTATAATATACGTGTAATACGAATTTGCAATGCTGCATTTTCGTGTACTATTAGTATAACACAAATTGGCACCGCTGTCAATTCATTTTCACAAGGAGGGATAGGCATGTATCAAGAACTATGTCACGATCTCGCGCTTGCTATCACGGACATGAGCCGGAGCGCGGCGGACGAACTGGAACAAAAAAATTTGGTCTACCGGCAGGTGATGGAGCAGCGCAACGCTGCGGCGGACACGCTGCAGGGGCAGCTTCCAGAGCCTCTACAGGCGGCGTGGGAAAACTACCGGGTGATGGAACAGCGCTCCCAGTTTATGGAGCAAGAAATGCAGTTTTTTAAGGGATATTGCAGCTATCCCATTTTGATGGAGCATTTCCGGCAGGACACGGTGTCCCATCAAAAGCTGATGCAGGAACTGCTGGAAAAATTCCGCTGACGGGTGCGGCGGGCTGTGTATGCGGCGGCGTACAGGCTGGCATACAGACAAAATGCGGCGGGCGCAACCATGTGCAACGGCCCGCGGTAACATGCAATGAAGCTGCGGTGGGTGCAACAAAGCGTGCCCACGTGCCGCCAGCCTGGCGGGACCGCCTCCCCGCTTGGCTGGGCGGCGCACCAGGCGCGCCCAAAAACAAAAAATCATGCCCGGACGGCAGCCACTGTCCGGGCATGATTCGTTTTATACGAATAAAATCCAAATTTTAATTGGGATACACACCCGCCCATTGGCGGATACAACAGGGGGCATCCTGTGTCCTTTTTTATAAAATATACCGCTTTCTTTTCTTTCCATGCACTTCCTTGCATAGCCTGCCTGCCGGAACATCAAAGCCGTTTTGTTTCGCCCGGCTGAACGCAGTGCAGTTCCTGGTCCACCGAAAACCACACCGTCTGCGCAGATGGGTTATGCACCATGGACACATCCACCGCAAACACCAGCCGCTCATATGCCTTGACATAGGCATAAATTTCGCTGTTTGTTGCATACCACACATCGGCACGGCGGCCTATTGTTTTGGCAAAGGCCTCGATTACGCTCCAATTTCCATCCCGTTCAAATTCATAGCTGTGCCCCCACACATAAAAGAGCCACGGCGCACTATCCGGCATTTGCTGCGTAAACGTATCTGCCAGGGTTTGCAAGTTTGGGTCTCTGTGATGGCACGTCGCTTTGAGACGCAGCCAGTCGCTGGGCAGCGCGAAGGTGCCCGTTGTCTCAACCGTTCGTGCGTATGCGATGCCGCAGTCCTCCAAAACCCGCACGACACTGTCGTTATACGTACCGTAAGGATAAGCCATGCCGCACACCGGCACACCAAACAGCGTTTCCAACTTCTCCCGGTCCTGCACCACTTCCCGTGCCACGGCGGCAGGCGGCAGCGTTTCCAAATGAGGGTGGGTCAGGCAATGTACCGCGACCTCGTGTCCCGTATTCCCGTACAGTTTCACCACAGCGTCTTGGGACATTCTCCGGTGAATATGCCCCGCGGGATACACCGTTCCTTCCGGCGCAAAGAGCCCGGAATTGAGATTAAATGTACACTTGATTTGCGCGTCATCCAAAATATCCATCAGTTTTTTGTCTTGTTCTACGCCGTCGTCGTAACTCAGCGTCAGCGCTTTTACTTTTCCTTCCGGAAACCGCATCCATACATTTGCCATTGCCGCCCATCCTTTCTTTATGCCCCGAATACCTGGGGTGCATTTTTTGACTTTTTTCCTTTTCTATATCAAATTGATATCTTCGCCGTTTAAGATTTTGTTCATGTTGCGCACGGCACACATTTTGCCGCACATGCTACAGGTATCGGACAGTTCCGGCGGGGAAGATTCCCGGTAGGCACGCGCTTTTTCCGGGTCCAGCGCCAGCTGGAACATAGCGTCCCAATCCACCCGGCGGCGTGCGTCGGACATTTTGTTGTCCCAGTCCCGCGCGCCCGGTATGCGTTTTGCCACGTCTCCGGCATGGGCCGCGATTTTCGCCGCCATGATACCCTCTTTCATATCGTCCAAATCCGGTAGGCGCAAATGTTCCGCCGGCGTGACATAGCACAAAAAGTCTGCGCCGTTTGCCGCGGCAACCG
The DNA here is from genome assembly GCA_938005345.1 of uncultured Clostridia bacterium. Classification (GTDB taxonomy): domain Bacteria; phylum Bacillota; class Clostridia; order RUG12999; family RUG12999; genus JAAWTG01. The sequence goes on along the minus strand of CALLNG010000230.1, from coordinate 2,685 downwards.
CGCCGCCAATGGCGCTGGTGATGTGGTCATACCCCGGCGCAACGTCCGTCACGATGGGCCCCAGCACATAAAACGGTGCGCCGTGGCATAGCTTCTTTTCCAGCAACATATTCGCGGCGATTTCGTCCAGCGACATATGCCCCGGCCCTTCCACCATGACCTGCACGTTTTTCGCCCAGGCACGCTTGGTCAGTTCGCCCAAAACCAGCAGCTCCTGAATCTGGGACGGATCCGTCGCATCGTCAATGCAGCCTGGACGGCACGCGTCGCCCAGGCTGATGGTCACGTCATGCTCCGCGAAAATGTCCATGATGTCGTCATAATATTCATAGAAGGGGTTTTCCCTCCCCGTCATTTCCATCCAAGCAAAAATCAGGGAGCCGCCGCGCGATACAATGTTGGTCAGGCGCGGGTTTTCCTTGAAATGCTTGGCGGTTTCCCGCGTGATACCCGCGTGAATCGTCATGAAATCCACACCCTGCTCCGCGTGGGTGCGAATCACCTTCAAAAATTCCTCCGGCTCAATTTTCGCCAGTTCCTTTTCTAAAAAGCCCACTGCGTCATAAATGGGCACTGTACCCACCATAGCGGGAGATTCGTCCAGCAGCCTCTGGCGGAATTCATAGGTTTTGCCATAGGAACTCAAATCCATGATGGCCTCAGCCTGCAGCGCCACAGCAGTGCGTACTTTTTCCATTTCCTTGTCAAAATCCTCCCGGGAAATGCCCAAATTGACATTGATTTTGGTGCGCAGCCCTTCGCCCACACCCTCCGGCGCCAGCGCCATGTGATGGCGGTTGGCAGGAATGGCCACCGTTCCCGCTGCCACCCGCTGCATGAGCACCAATTCGTCAATGCCTTCCTTTTCCGCTACCGCCCGCATCTGCGGCGTTACGATGCCTTGTTTCGCCGCGTCCATTTGCGTTGTATATGCCACAATAATCCCTTCCTTTCTCTATTTATCCCTTTGCCTGTCCTGGCAAAAGATGGTATTGCAGTAATTCCGTCAAATCCGTCACAAAATAATCCGCGGCGGCGCGCAGTTCGTCTTCCACGCCGCGGGAAGAGGTTGCGTCATACGCCGCGCAGGTCACAAATCCGGCGCGTTTGGCAGTTTGCACCGCTTCCAGCATGTCCTCCACCACCAGGCACTGCCCGGGCTGCACGCCCAAAAATTCCGCCGCCGCAAGGTAAATATCGGGACGGGATTTGTTACCACCCACTTCATCCGCGGTGAAAATCCGCGAAAATGCCTGCTCCACTCCAATGTGCCGCAGCGCCGCTTCGGTGGACGCGCGGAAATTAGAGGTAGCGATGCAGCAGGGCACGTCCGCCTCCCGCAGCGCACGCACCAGTGCCACCGCGCCGGGTTTGGGCTCCACTTGCTCCGCATAGATGTGCTGCACGCTCTGCTCCCATTGCGCCACGATTTCCTCCGCAGCATACGGCAGCTCATACGCCCGGCGTACACAGTCCGCCGATTCCATCAGGCCCATGGTCGCGATTTGCTGCAGCAGTTCTGTCGTCCAAGACAGACCGCGCGCGCTGAGGTAATCCGTCAGCACATGGTCCCAAATCCGCATGGAGTCCACCAGCGTTCCGTCCAAATCGAATATCGCGCCCTGTATCATTTGTCCAGCACTCCTTCCAGCGCGCGGTGCAGGTTTTGCGCCGCGGCGCGCGGATCGCGCTGGCCCACAATAGCGGACACCACCGCAACGCCATCCGCACCCGTACCCGCCAGCTGGGACAAATTGTCCGCTTTTAGCCCGCCAATCGCCACCACCGGCACGTTTACATCCGCACAAATACGCCGCAGGCCATCCACGCCCACCGCGTCCGCGTCCTCCTTGGTGCCAGTGGGGAACACCGCGCCCACGCCCAGATAATCCGCGCCGTCCGCCACGGCCTGGCGTGCTTCCTCCAACGTACCCGCCGACACGCCCAGCAACTTGCCTTCGCCCAATATACGCCGCGCCACACGGGCCGGTAAATCGGACTGCCCAATGTGCAGGCCGTCCGCGTCCACGGCCAGCGCCACGTCTAGCCGGTCGTTGATGATCAGCGGCACGCCATAGCGGCGCGTCACCTCCTGCACCCGCAGCGCGGTTTCATAAAATACGCGGCTGGAGCAGTCCTTTTCCCGCACCTGCACCATAGTCACGCCGCCCTGCAATGCTTGCTCCACCACCTGCGGCAGCTGCTCGCGCGGGCACAGGCTGCTGTCCGTCACAAGATATAACGAGACATCACATTTCATGAATTTTCCCCCGTTCTTTAAATGTCTGCATGCTAAACTGGTACATGTAGTCAAAGAGTTTTTCGCGGAACGTGCCAATGCCAGCGCCCTGGGCGCGCACATATTCCTCCGCCTGCTCGCCGGAAATGGACATAGCGGACACCGCCAGCACCGTTTCCGCAAACGCGTCGCCTACACCGCCGCCGCACATCGCGCCCACAACAGAGGAGCACATGCAGCCCGTACCCGTAACATCCGCCATCATGGGATGCCCGTTTTGCAGCACTGCCAACCGCCGCGGGGAGGCGATGATATCCTGTGCGCCGGTGGCGGCCACTGTGCAGTCATAACGCCGCGCTACCTCCTGCACCAGCTGCATGCTCTGCCCGTCGGCAGTTTCGCCGTCTGCCGCATCCACGCCCTTGGTGCCGGAATCCACACCATAG
>CALLNG010000229.1 GCA_938005345.1 uncultured Clostridia bacterium | reverse complement strand
AAATAAAGCACACTGGAAAAATACGCAAGATCCTCTGCCGACTGCCCGGCAGGGGATTTTTTTATTGAACCATGTGGAAGAGTTTGATATACTGAAAAGCAGAAGTTTATGGATGGAGGAATATCATGTCTGTAAAAATAAAAGCAGATATCAGACATTGGCTGCGGGAGTTGGATAAGAAATATTTCTTTGTGATGCTGGGCTTTGCGGTGATGGTCTATTTGCCGCTGATCAGCTTGAAGCTGACGAACACAGTGGATGGTCTGTGGACAACGGCTGAGTACATGGCGGGAGCATGGGAGCTTTCCAACGGACGATGGCTTTGGCTGGTGACCAGTTTTCTGCGTTTCAGTCTGCAGCTAGAACCCATCAATGCGGTGGTGTGCTTGGTGCTGGTTTCTCTTGGAGTCACCAGGCTTCATATGCTCTTCAAACCGGCATGGATGAGAACATCCTGCATTGACTGGCTCGCAGGTTTATGCTATGTTTCCAATGTTGTGGTCGGGTGCTATCTTTCGTTTCACTTCATTGCACCGGAGTACGGATTTTCGTTTTTCTTTGCAATGCTGGCTACAGAGCACGTGATCCGGGGAAAATCAGCCGTAAGCAGCATTGTGCCGGCAGCGGTGCTTTTGGCACTGAGCCTTGGCCTGTACCAGACGAACCTTGCCTGTTTCTGTCTGGTGCTGCTGGCCTATTTTCTCCTACTACTTTTCCAGAATGGAGAAAAACAAAAGATTCGGGAATATATTTGCAAAAGCCTGGCAAGTGCTGCATCCGGCGCAGTGCTGTATCTGCTGATCTTAAAGATTACACTGTGGGCGACGGGAACGGCGATGGCCGATTACCAGGGTGGTGCAGATATTTCAGTGTCTGGAATTCTGAAAAATCTTCCTTCCAGCGTTGCAAAGTGCTATGAGCTTTTTTATCGGTATTTCTTTGGCACCCTTGTAAAACACAATATGCTGCAGGAAACTGCAGTTGTATTTGTTTTGATTTTTTGTGTGGTGGGTGCCGCGCTTGCGTGCAGACTGGTTCGGCTCATACGCCGGAAGGATTGGGAAAACACTTTCTATGGCGGTCAACAAAGTCTATCCCGTTGTCCTCTAACCATTTTTTTGCTTTTTGACAAGTACTGCATTTTGGATATTCTACAAATAAATATTTCATTCTACTTTTTTCCCTTCCTTCCATCTAAGTCCTTTGGGATAGTGATTTTTAATCACACCCCCGCTTCTTTTTCCAAACCCAATGCTATATCCGTCAACTGTTATTAGACACCACCCCTTTTCTCCTTCTGATGAAATTATTTGCCCATTCAAATATGCAACTATTTCCTTTGAATTTGCAGAAAAATTAACCTGTATCGCTACCTCTTCCGGTGATAGGCTTAACGCCAACGCATGCGACGGCTCAAACCGGTTTTTTTTGATCGTACCTAAATGCCAGCCAGGGCGCAAAACTCTAAGTCCTTTCATGTCCACCATCGCCTCTGGCAAAACATAGCATTCCTTTCCAAACAGAACAAATTTTTCCCGTGGCACTTCGAGCAAAAATTGCCGGGCAAACGCTTGATAATACTGCCATACATCTTCTACTACTGGAATGGGATTATGGGATAGTATCCTTTCTTGTTTTTGTTCCTCTTGTTTGCGAAGTACTGCAATATAATGCCCCTCACCTTTTAGCTGGTATGGCCATAGGCGAAATGTCCGTTCAACGAAGTCCACTCCATCGGCCCATTTAGGGTTTCCATGTGCGAATAGGGAACAAGCCTGTACTGTTTCCACTTGGAATATGGGATGTTTCTGGCAAAACCATGCTATCATTTGTTCATTTTCCTCTGGAGAAAATGTGCAAGTTGAATAAACCAATCGCCCGCCTGCACGTACCATCTCTGCTGCCTCATGCAATATTTCCTTTTGCCGTTTAGCACAAAGTTGCACATTCTGGGGACTCCATTCTTGAACAGCAAGTGGATTTTTCCGAAACATCCCTTCCCCTGAGCAAGGTGCATCAACCAGTACTTTATCAAAATATGCACCGAAATGTTGTCTAAGGCGGTGTGGAGACTCATTTGTTACTACCGCGTTTCGTATACCCATACGTTCAATATTCTGAGACAAAATTTTTGCCCGGGTCGGATGATATTCATTGCACAGTAAAAATCCGTCTCCTGCCAGTTTGTCTGCAATTTGTGTTGCCTTTCCACCCGGAGCAGCGCACAAATCCAGTACTTTGTCTCCAGGTATTGGCTGCAACAACTCTACTACTGCCATTGCGCTTGGTTCTTGTATATAGTATAATCCCGCTTCATGATAAGGATGTTTACCGGGACGCTGTGCTTCATCATAATAATATCCATTTTCCACCCAGGGAATAGGTTCTAATAGATACGGCATTTGTTTTAAAAATATATTCGGTTGCACTTTTCTCATATTTACGCGAAGTCCCTGTACATGTGGTTGCCGATAACATTGCAAAAAAGCAGGATATTCTTCCCCTAGCATTATTTTCATTCGATGACAAAAATCCTCTGGCAAAACCGCCATACCATCCCTCCCTACATAAAACCTACCATTATTTTATCGCTTTTAATCGAATTCGGACATAATCTGCATACCATTTACCATCATGATACAACAAAGGACGCACTTGCTCAATTGCTTCTTGGATAATCTCCGTCTTTTGCTTTTCTTCCATAAATTCAAAAGGACGCATATTAAACATTTCAATCCAGTCCTCCAGGCCATTTTCCCCTTGTAGCTCCGTAAGCCTATCAAAATATAATGCATAGACAACTTTAAGGCCATGGCGTTCCACAATAGGTGCATATTCACCGATAGTAGGAAAATAAAAATCGAATGGATAGTTCAATTCACGTTTATAAAATGCCCTTCTTAGTGCATTATGAATTGTTTTGCAACATCCCTGCCCACCAAACTCACAGACGAGTTCTCCACCCTTTACCAACGCTCGTGATATGCGTTCCAATAATGAATCCTGGTCGTCAATCCAATGAAACACGGCATTAGAAAAAATGGCGTCATATTCTTCTTTTACGTTTAATGCACATGCATCCTCATGTATAAAATTGATATCCGGATATTTAGTTCTTGCAATACTTAACATCTCCTCGGAAGCATCCATTCCAATGACTTCCGCTCCTGACTGTTTTATTTTTGCTGTTAGATCCCCTGTTCCACATCCTAAATCTAAAATCTTCCTAGCAGACTGTAGGTCCAATAGGTTTAATACATCTTCTCCATAGCTTGGAACAAATTGGAATTCATTTACATATCGGTCAGCGTCCCACTGTACATTCATCCTATCAATTCTCCTTTGAATAATTATTTACAAATTGGTTCTTTAGCTAACGCATTTGCCAAAGGCGATAGGCCTTCCCCTGTGGAAGTTTTAAATCGTCATTAGTCCCATAAAGAATATTGCTTATTACATATTCACCGTTATTTACAAAAATTTCGATGATATTATCATCAACTAAAATATCAAGCTGCGCTTCTTCGCACAACGTGGGTGTCGAACATTGCGTTCGAAATTTCGTATCCTGAGGAAACACAAGCCGCCGATCCGTTTTAATTTTATTTTCCTCTCT
>CALLNG010000228.1 GCA_938005345.1 uncultured Clostridia bacterium | reverse complement strand
GACATGTACGCAAAAGATATTTCCCGAAAAATAAAAAGTGTAAAACGCGATAAACAAAAAAAGGGGCTTTTTATTGGCGGCAAGGCACCGTATGGATACCTGCTTTCGGAAACGGAGAAAAACAAATTGATTGTTGACAGGGAAGCGGCAAAGGTAGTCCGGCAAATTTTTTCTTTGGCAGCGAAAGGGGAAACCTGTGCAGCCATTGCGAGATGGTTAAATACAAATGGTGTTTTGACACCGCTGCAATATGCGGGACTACGGCCTGCAACCACATGGAAACAATACAGTGGGCAGTGGCAGGCGGAGCGAATTGCTTTTTTACTGAAAAACGAAGTTTATATTGGGAATATGGTGCAGGGACGCGTACAAAAAGCAAGTTATAAATCAAAAAAAATACTGAAAAAACCTGCACAAGAGTGGATTGTGGTACCAGGGACCCATGAAGCCATTGTGAAAAAAGAACTATTTGAACAGGTACAGCATATATTGCAAAAACGGGCCAAAACCCGTGTGAGAAAATATGATTATTTATGGAAAGGATTAATTTATTGCGGAATCTGCAACAATGTGGTCGGAGTAGTGGCGCGGCAATTAAAGAAGGGGCAAACGCTCTATTTGTGTTGCCGCAATGGACAGAGAAGCGGAGAGCATTGTTGTGGACATCATATGATACGGGAAGATCTATTAAAAGAACAGGTGGCGGAACACATCAAGAAAATGGTAGAAGAATGTATGGATTGGGAAGCAGTCACAAAGCAGGCCACACAAGAATATTATAAACGAAAAACAGAAATTAGGGAGCAAGAAAAAAAACGAATTCGGCAAATGGACATTTTCTTAGAGCGTCTTTATCGAGATTTTACCAACGGTTTACTCGCACAAGAGGATTTTGAACGAATGTACCAGGCAAAAAAACAGGAACGAACGCTGTTACAGGAGCAGATGCTGCAAGATGTGGTTGGAGGGGGGAAAAAAATAACCCCTCAGCAATGCAGGGATCTCTTCTGGAAAACAATCGCAACTGAAAGAGGATTTTGGTTTTCCATTTTGCAACGGATTGAACTAATTTCTCCGAAAGATGTCCGAGTTTATTTCCGTTTTAGGAATTAAATTTACCATTATGGCGTTCTGAAGTATCTAGAATCGAGAAAAAGGCATTAGAAAAATTAAACAAGTCGATGCAGGGCGATCATCATGGATGATAGAACCGGCTAACGAATAGAAAGAAATGGCTTCAAAAATCCTCCCACAAACTATGTAGCGGGAGGATTTTTGATAGCAGGAAAAGATAAAAACGGCCATTGTACCCTAGCGTACGCATTATTGCTATTTTCTTTGAATGTACAGGCATTAGAGGGATTTTTTATAAATGCCTGGTGTCACCCCTTCATACTTTTTAAATAAGCGGATGAAGGTATTGACATTTAGAAATCCCACTTTTGCGGCAACATCTTCATTGCGCAGTTTTGAATCACGCAGAAGTGTTTTGGATGCCTCAATACGAGTATGGTTGATATAGTTTAGTAAACTGTTTTGCGCTTCCCTGCGAAAAACTCGAGATATGTAAGAAACGCTCATATCACAGTATGTAGCAATTTGTTCCACGCTGAGGTCGGGGTTGGTGTAATTTTGGTTGATATACGTAATAATTTTGTTGACAATATCACTAGCAGAATTGCTATCTAATGGCAGCAATTCTAAACGGATTTTGCCACAAATACTGCAAATTAGCGTTTGAAGATTTTCCAAAACACGTTCTGTCTCCACATTTTGTAACATGAGTAGGAGATAGATATTGTTTACGGATGGATTGTTTTCATCAATATACTGCAAGAAATTGCGCTGCAAACTACCCAAAATCTCATTTACATAGTATTTATATTGGGAAGAATACGATTCTTTTTGCGGAGCCTTCCGCTGTAGGTATTGTTCAAGCAAAGAACATGCTTTTTTTTGTTCACCAGCGCGAATGCAGGTATTCAAAGCGTTTTCTTCTTCTATTGTGTAGGTGCGGAAATATTCTGTTTCTTTCTCCACATCTTTATAAAATATGACGTTTCCAGTATAATCATAAGAAATGTAATCCAAGCAATAGAGCGCTTCGCGATAGCTTTCTTTTAAATCACATTCATGATAGCCGCATCCTGCGCAAGCTGCCAAACGAATGGAAAAATGTTTTTCAACGTTTCTTAAAATTTCGCTTAAGGCATCCAACAATGTCTCCAGATGTTCCTCTTTTGCATAATTTGCTAGGCAAATCAAATTCCCATGAATTTCCAAGAAATAGTTGCTTATTTTACAATTATCCAGTATTTCATGTCCAATATTTTCTAATATATCTACCAAAATATCATACCGCTCAAAGTCGGAAAGATTTTCCTTGTCAAACAATCTCTTATAAGGTTTTAATGAAAATATAGCCACGGCATTATAGCCGGTTTCAAAATGAAACGGTAATTTTTGCGAAAGCTCTTCCTTGATATCAAATAAGTTGGTCTGCCCATTAAGCGCCATATAAAGGAGATGATCCAGATGCTGTTTTTCCTGACGTTCTGCAATGGAAGCGCTTTCACGCTTAATTTTGATGGAGGATAAAATCATATTTTCAATTTCTAGATATTCATTTCCTGCCACATTTTTTCTGGGCATTTTTTGGAGAATTTTCGCTACGGGTGCATATTGTTTGCCTACAATTTCCCGGATCAATATCAGACCGGCTATTAAGATGAGAAGGATGGAACACCAGAATACGAGATTTAAAACCTGGACTTTGCTGTAGTACACATTTTTTGATACGTAAAAGATGTATTGCCAAGCATTGATGTCAGATAGAATGTGACAAACATTGTATCGTTCATTTTGTTCCCGAATCTCAAAGTTTCCACTTTTCCCTTTTAACTGCACAAAAACTTTGTCACGGTTGATATTCGATACGACACTGGACGCTATTAGTTCGCCAGTTTCGCTTAATATGTCTAGCGATATGGAATCGTCTTTGAGAAAATCTTGCATGTTTTGAATGATAGAAGTTTCATCCAAAATGATGACCATGTTGGTAGGGCGTACATTTCGGTTTTCAAATATAGTATAACGAATGGCGATATATCTAGGCTGAATTCCTTTTATATTAGGAGGCCCTTGAACGGTCATGGTTTCATTCCCACTTTCGGTCAGCCAGCGTTTCCATTCCGCTATATGGATTCCATTATTTTGCAGGTTGTTTTCCAAA
>CALLNG010000227.1 GCA_938005345.1 uncultured Clostridia bacterium | reverse complement strand
CCATGATTTCTTATGTTCTTCGTTTTCAAATGAAATGGAGCTGAGGACATATTTCAAAAATACGGTTTGAAATATGTCCTCCGTATCCGCATCATTTTTCAAATGTATCATACATAGCCGCCGGACCATATTGGCATATCGATCGATTGCCCTATTTACCTCTTGCTCATTCCGCATGGTATGTCCCCCCGTTACCTGTTATGTCCCCCATGGAAGCCATTGCCCTGACCATTCTCTTGTCTTTCCTCAAAGTGGTCGCAAATACCATTGCCGTTGGTATCAACATAATTTCTGCCATATTTGATTTCATTCCATCCGCAGTTTTGTCCCGCCCCGCGGCAACCAAGTACTCCTTGGTAATCTGCACAAATATTGCGGCAGGCATTGCCAGCATAGTCACAAATACCATCACCGTCAGTATCAACATAATTTGGCCCATATCCGGGTGCGGCTGCCAATACACTCACTGCCCCAGCGGATAATACTACTACCGCAGTTAGAATGCCCGTCAATGTTTTTTTCATAAAAATCCCTCCGTTTTTTTAATCGTTGTGTTTGCTTTCACTCTTAATACGATTGTGTAGAAGGAATCCTTTCAATATTTTTTAATTTTTTAATAATAGTTACCGCAGCCATTTTTTCAACTGCGCCAGTTTCCCTTCATATGGCGGGTACCGCAAAGGTATATCCGGGTGCAGGCCCCGGCGCAGTACACTTTTGGGACGGGAAAACGCTTCAAAGCCCGCCTTGCCATGATAAGCGCCCATCCCGCTTTTTCCAACACCGCCAAACGGCAACTGCGGCAATGTAATATGCATTAACGTATCGTTGACGCAGCAGCCTCCATAGGTGAGCGATTGCGTCAACCAACGCACCGCCCGCTTGTTGCGAGAAAATATATACAACGCTAGCGGATGCGGCCGGCCGCGTATCTGCCTCGCCGCTTCATCCAGCGTGTCAAACGCCAAAATAGGGAGAACCGGCCCAAAAATTTCTTGCTGCATGACCGGGCTTTCCCACGTGACATTGCCCAGCAGGGTAGGTTCTATTTTTTGTGTGGCTGTATCTATCTTCCCGCCGCATAGCACTATGCCATCCTCCATCCAGCGACGCAGTTTATCCAAGTGTTCCGGTTGCAGAATTTTGGGATAGTCCCCGCATTGCAGCGGCTGGTCCGTATACCCCCGTCTGATTGCTTGTTTCATTTCTGCTACCAGAGCATTTTGCACGGACCTGTGTACCAACAAATAATCTGGTGCCACACAGGTTTGTCCTGCATTGAGAAACTTTCCCCATACAATGCGGCGCGCCGTACATGGAATATCTGCTGTTTCATCCACGATACAAGGGCTTTTCCCACCCAATTCCAGCACCACCGGCGTCAAATGCTGCGCTGCGGCGCGCATAACCAGTTTCCCCACACGTGGGCTGCCTGTGAAAAAAATCATGTCAAATGGCTGCTCCAACAACGCTTCACTCACTTCTGGTCCGCCGCATACTACTTGGACATAATCCGCCGGAAAGGTCTGCTGTATCATCTTTTGAAAAACTGCCGCTGTGTACGGCGCAAGTTCCGATGGTTTGCATACGATGCAGTTTCCTGCCGCGATTGCATTTACCAATGGTACAGCTATCAGCTGAAATGGATAGTTCCAAGGTGCGATAACCAACGATACGCCATATGGTTCCCGGTAAATTTTTCCTGCCGCCGGAAAATGGGTAAACGGCACTCCCGCACGGCGCGGCCGATCCCATTTTGCCAGATGTTTTTGTGCATAGCGCAATTCTGCCAGCACCATGCCAATTTCTGAAGCATAACTTTCAAACGGCGATTTACCTAAATCCTTTTGTAATGCTTCCATAATGG
>CALLNG010000226.1 GCA_938005345.1 uncultured Clostridia bacterium | reverse complement strand
CAAATTGTCCACGCCTTGAAAGAATTCATATGCTTGTATGGCAAACTGGGTATCCTGATTGGGTTGTTGCAAAATACTCTCGTCGCAGGTAAGCCAGACCGTTTGATTGGCCTCATCCCAGGACACGGTCATCCCCAAGACTTCACACAGTGTCCGGACTGGCACCATAGTCCTATCCGCAACAAGCTGCGGCGGAACATCTAACTGGTATTGTATTATATTGTTTCCGTACCCGTTGAGAATCTGTTGCTGAAACCGTTCTATGTCAGTTCCCGTATACTGATATAACATTACATTATCTGTCCATAGAAGCAATTTTGTATCATTTTTCACGATGATAATGGGCAAGGATTCACCCTGCCAATACACATCACATCCCAATGCCTCAAAAACTGGCCGCAGCGGCACCAATGTTCTGCCATTTTGTATTCTCGGTGGTATATCACACGTTACATATTGCTGATTGATTACGATTTTCACTGGTTCTTCTGTAGCTGCTACTGCTACACCAGACAGCCATACACATAAAATAATCAAAAGGCTACCTATTTTCCTCATTTTCAAAATTTACACCACCTTTCTGTTTCCCATATTCAAATATGGCAGTCCTCCTTCTGTCATTTCTCATGGCTCGCCGCGATAACATTTGAAAACAATAGGGTTGGGTATGCTTCCTTCTCCCCTGTCCCACCTTTTCATCTAGCAAGCCGTTTCTATCGTTATTTACACTAAAGTTTCTTTAAATGCTGCAATATCCGGGTCATCATAGTGCTGTAATATTCGTTCTACAACGCGAACCGCCTCTTCTAGGCGCCCCTGCTTTTGCAGTGTGATTGCTTTATTCCAAAGAGCCTCTCCATATACCTCATCTATTGCAATCGCCTTATGCAATGCCTCCAAAGTTTTTTCGTATTCCTGTTTTTCATAATACACTTTCCCCAGCGCTACCCAAGCGTCAGCAAACTTTGGTTCTATAAATGCGGCTTTCCTATAAGATTGCAATGCTTGTTCTAAATCATTGTTAGCAAACTGCCCGTCCCCAGTCTCTTTTATGGAAATGGCACATTTGGCACAATCTTTCGGGCAATCCTTTTCACGTCCCCGATATCCACAAACCATCTGCTTGCTTTCCGTCCTCCCCAGGCCGTGCTTTCTCTGTTCTTCTTTTGGCTTGACAGCATTGGCTGAATATACTGCTGTTGCCTTCAGCTTTCCATCTTTGTAAGTTACAATAAGCTCGTATTGTGTATCTACGTCATATCTATCATATTGACCGTCCTCTACCCCATCTTGACTTGGAACATTCGACTTGTCCCGAGTAACTTTAAAAATTAGTTTATCATCTTGAACAAAGACATCATGAACAGAATCTTGGCAGTAGCACCTGCCAAACTGATTGATAACAACCATGATTGCTTTTTTACTCAGCCATGGGAAACTCCGAATCTCGCCGGTATCGATATTCTTTCCTGTAATACCAAACCGTCCAATCTCACCGCTCCGATTCACTTGAAACAAGTATTGGTGAAATACACAATTAAATGCTTTGCATTCGCCAAAAAATACGACATTTTTAGGATTGTTTTTCGCCTGCCGGAGTATATAACCGCCGCTGCCATCCGGAAAGGTTTTATAACTGTAAAATATATAATTTCTGTTTTCGGCTACCGGCTCACAGTACTCTCTTTCTTGCAAAATTTTTTCCGTCGGACTAGTTTGAAATAGGCGGTTTGTTTTTTCAATATCGA
>CALLNG010000225.1 GCA_938005345.1 uncultured Clostridia bacterium | reverse complement strand
TACAATATATCCCGAAATGGTAGGCCACACGATTGCAGTTCATGACGGGCGCAAACATGTGCCGGTTTACTGCACAGAAGATATGGTCGGACACAAATTGGGCGAATTCGCACCGACACGAACCTTTAGAGGCCACCAGGGCGGAAAAACCAACGCGAAATAATAACAGCGAAATGATAGATTAGAGCGATGAGAAAGGAGGAGCGAGCCATGGAAGCTACGGCAGTACACAAATATGCTCGTATTTCACCGCGTAAAGCGAAAGTCGTGATGGATTTGATTCGAAATAAACCGGTTGGCGAAGCAATGGGGATTTTGAAAAATACACCCAAGGCTGCGTCCGAACTGTTGATTAAAGTTCTGGGAAGCGCTATTTCCAATGCAGAAAACAACCACAGTATGAACGTTGACAGTTTGTATGTGGCGGAAGTAACCGCGGACCCAGGTCCCATTATGAAACGGGTTCAGCCCCGTGCGCAGGGACGTGCGTTCCGTATCAACAAAAGAACGAGCCACTTGAAAATAGTTTTGAAAGAAAAAGAAGCATAAGGAGGTGCAATCATTGGGTCAAAAAGTACATCCACACGGAATTAGAGTTGGCGTTATCAAAGACTGGGATTCTAAATGGTATGCGGAAAACGCTGCCTTCGGTGACCAGCTTGTGGAAGACGCAAAAATTAGAAAATTTTTGAAAAAACGGTTATTTGTCGCAGGCGTTTCTAAATTTGAAATCGAACGTAAGGCAAATAAAGTGTTCATCAATATTTATGCTGCAAAACCGGGTATCATCATCGGCCGCAACGGCAGCGAAATTGAAAAACTGAAAACAGAGTTGGTGAAACTGATTGACAAACCGGTTAACATCAACATCAAAGAAATCAAAACACCGGACATGGACGCACAGCTTGTTGCGGAAAATATCGCAGCGCAGCTGGAACGCCGTATTTCGTTCCGCCGCGCAATGAAATCTACTATGTCCCGCGTGATGAAATGCGGTGCGAAGGGAATCAAAACCCAATGCTCCGGCCGTCTGGGCGGCGCAGAAATTGCCCGCAGCGAACATTACCATGAAGGAACGATCCCGCTGCAAACCTTGAGAGCGGATATTGATTATGGATTCTACGAAGCAGATACCACCTATGGAAAAATCGGCGTAAAAGTATGGATCTATAAAGGAGAAGTCCTTCCGGAAAGTAAAAAGGTAACCGCACAGGGAGGAGGAAAATAATTATGTTGATGCCGAAACGTGTGAAATACCGCAGGGTACAAAGAGGCCGTTTGAAAGGCCGCGCAACCCGCGGAAATAAAATCACCTACGGTGAATATGGAATTCAGGCGCTCGAGCCGGGCTGGATCACCTCCAACCAAATTGAGGCAGCCCGTATCGCCATGACGAGATATATCAGAAGGGGCGGTCAGGTTTGGATTAAAATCTTCCCTGACAAGCCTGTGACGGAAAAACCGGCTGAAACCCGAATGGGTAGCGGAAAAGGGTCCCCGGAATACTGGGTAGCGGTAGTGAAACCGGACCGTATCCTATTTGAAATTGCTGGTGTGTCGGAAGAAATTGCAAAAGCTGCGATGTCGCGTGCAATTCATAAACTCCCGATCAAGTGTAAATTTGTTGTCCGCAAGGACATGGAAACGGAAGGTGAGGCAAATGAAGGTTAATGAAATTCGTGATCTGTCAAAAGATGAACTCGAACTGAAACTTAAAGAATTAAAACAGGAACTGTTCAATCTGCGATTTCAACATGCCACCAACCAGTTAGACAATCCCATGAAAATGGTTGAAGTGAAACGTACCATTGCACGGGTGAAAACCGTCATGCGGGAAACGGAATTGAAGGAATCGGTATAAAACAGAATTAGGTTCCGGGAAATAGGACATTTTCGTAAAAAGGAGGAAGGAACGTGGCAGAGCGCAATTACAGAAAAGTAAGAGTGGGCAAAGTCGTGAGCGACAAAATGGATAAAACCATTACGGTTGCAATCGAAGAGAACGTCAAACACCCATTGTATGGAAAAATCGTTCGCAGAACGTATAAACTCAAAGCGCACGATGAAAACAATACTTGTGCGGTAGGCGACCGCGTGAGAGTGATGGAAACAAGACCGCTTTCCAAGGACAAAAGATGGCGGCTTGTTGAAATTGTAGAAAAAGCGAAATAAAAATTACGCTATAGCGTACTTGATATTGGACGCGCTTTCGTTATGTGAAAAGCTATAAAAAGCGCGTAGGAAGGAGATGCAAAATCCATGATCCAACAGCAGACAATCATGAAGGTTGCGGATAACACCGGAGCAAAAGAACTGATGTGTATTCGTGTCCTGGGTGGAAGCGGAAGAAAGATTGCGCACATCGGCGACGTGGTAATCGCTTCTGTTAAAAAAGCAACACCCGGCGGCGTTGTTAAAAAAGGAGAAGTGGTCAAAGCGGTTGTGGTGCGGACAGTAAAAGAACCCCGCCGCAGCGATGGCTCCTATATCCGGTTTGACGAAAATGCT
>CALLNG010000224.1 GCA_938005345.1 uncultured Clostridia bacterium | reverse complement strand
CAATAGTTTCATCAATTTTGCTGGAACGCGTTTTTTCCCGCGGATTTTGTCCTCCACCGAGATGAGCCCTCCACGAATGGTAAGTACTGGCTTGATATCCAAAACTTCACCAAGTGCAGCTACGCCGGGATTAATTCTGCCTCCCTTTTTCAAATACTTTAGGGTATCAACTACGAACACAACATCTACATGCTCCTGCCGGTATTTTACTTGCTTTAAAATCTCTTCTTTTGACTTTCCCTGTAGGGCCATCTCCGCCGCTTCCTGCGCAATTTTTCCATAGACATAGGCAAACGACTGCGAATCAATGATTTCAATATCTGCCTGCTGTTCTTCCAGCAGCATCTTTTTGGCTAAATTTGCGTTTTGATACGTACCGCTTGATAGAGAGGAAATGGTAAAGCAGATAATGGTATCATAGCCTTCTTTTAATGCCTGCTGAAATGCTTCTAAGAACTGTTCTGCGGAAACTTGCGCTGTGGTAGGAAATTCCTCAGTTTGTGTCAATTTTTGAAAAAAAGCCGAACTGTCAATTTCATAAAAGTCCCGATAGGACTTGTCGTGAAATTCCACCGTCATCGGAACGATAGTTATTTGATTTTTTTCTACATACTCTTTGGGAATATCTCCGCTGCTGTCACAAATCACTTTTATTTTACTCATGCTGGTTACTCCTTCCCATTATGCCCTGGGGTGCGCCCGGCGGTATACTTCTCCCAGCCGTTTGCTGGCAATATCTACATACTCCATCGTTGTTGCCTTTTCCTTATGTCCCATCATTTCTTGCACGCTCTGAACATCTGCACCGCCTGCAATTAAATGCACGGCAAAGGAATGGCGAAATGTGTGCGGTGTAATTTCTTTTTGAATGCCTGCCTTTTGCTGATATTGTTTGACAAGTTTCCAAAATCCTTGTCTGGAAAGTGCACCTCCGTTTTGATTTACAAAGACCGTTGAAGGCGCTTGTTCAGACCGTTCCTCCACCAATCTCAAATAACGGCGCAACGCCGCCATTGCAATATCTCCAACTGGAACTACCCTTTGATGTCCTCTCGATTCCACCATAATACAGCAATCCTTTTCAAATATCTGTTCCCGCGTCAGACCCAAAAGCTCGCTAACACGAATTCCTGTTGCATACAATACCTCTAGCATCGCATTGTCCCGAATACATTTAAAACTATTTCCATCTGTTGCACGAATCAGGCGTTCTATTTCTTTAGGCATCAAAATTTCTACTTTTGTTTTTTCCCGTTTTGGCAAATCTAATACACAAACAGGATTTTGTGGGACTTGTCCCCGTTTAAAAAGGTATTCATAAAAGGATCGCAGCGCCACCTGTGCCCGATATACCGAGGATACCGCTAATCCGTTTTTTCCCAACAAAAGCAAATACGATTCCACAACACTGGTATCTACATTCCTGACATCTTCTATACCGCGCTTTTTCAAATATGTACAAAATTTCATAACATCACGCAAATACGATTTCTTCGTATTTTGCGCAACATGTTTTTCTTGCTCCAAATAGTCTGCATAAAGCTGGACCTGAACCATGGATAATCCCCCATTTTATTCTAATCTTCCCTTATAACTGCACCAAATTTAATAATTTTGCCACAACATACCCATCGAGCCAAGCACAAAGCCAACACACCACTAAGCCTATCACAAATAGTAACAGATATTTTATTAGCCCCTCTTTATATATCGTTCTATTTTGAAACGATTGTCCGCAAAAATAGGCAAATAAAATCAGTGCTGGCAAAAACAGCAGATATTGCGGCATTAACGTTGATAGAATAAGCAACATGCCACGTCCACCATAGAACTTTAAAAACATACCCGCTGCAAATCCAAAAAAAACACCTTTATACCACACTACAAATCCGCTAACAAACATAAAAAAAGGGAAAAAGCCTGACAGCCAAATCCAAATGATTGGTTTTACATGATCCCAGGCTGAAGAGACAAATACCTGTTTGCAGTCAATGGATACGCTTCCTGCAACCGCCTGTTCCAGCGCCGTTTTAGCCACTTCACATTGTTGCTCGTCTACCCACCAAACTGCCATCATCCCCATCCCGATCCCAACTAGCATGATGAAGGCATATAACAACAATAATTTGTTTTGTTGTAAATTAACCGTTACCCTGACTCTTTTTCTCAATGCAATTCTTCTCCTTACTGTCCATTTTCCAACCGCCGCTATTTATTTATATGAACAGTAGGACAAGAATATTCCCATTTATAAATTGGCAGATTTATCCCGGCAACGTTTCACAGCTTCTATCATGGCTTGCCGCAGACCCAATTCTTCCAACGCTGCCACCGCTTCTATTGTTGTACCACCTGGAGAGCAAACCTGATCCTTAAGCTCGCCGGGATGTTTCCCAGTCTCTAGCAGCATTTTTGCCGCACCCAGCATTGTTTGCGCCGCCAAAATATAACTTGTTTGACGTGGCAGTCCACACAATACACCACCGTCTGCCATTGCTTCCAAAGCCATATAGAAATAAGCCGGTCCAGAACCAGAAACCGCTGTTACTGCATCTACATAGGTTTCCTGCATAACCAATGTTTTCCCGACTTGCTCCATGATACGCTGCGCAACTGCAACATCCTCTTGATAGCCATTGTCAAAAATGACGCTCATGCCCTCGCCTACCATAGCTGGCGTATTGGGCATAATCCGCAGAGTATGGCATCTATCTTGTAATTTATCCGCAATTTTCTGGCGGCTGATACCCGCCGCTATGGAGAGCAGCAATTTTTGTTCTAAGCCGTCCGCCTGCATCACTTCTTGCAGCACCTGCATAAGCACATTCGGTTTCACGGCCAAAATCGTCACGTCACTTTGCTCTACCGCCTCTTTTACACTTTTTGTCACCTGTACGCCCTTCTTTGACCAACGCTCCACCGCCTTCTCTGACACATCATAAATAGTAATATCCTGCGGTTTACAAAATCCATCTAGCAGTCCGCCCATAATAGCGCCTGCCATATTCCCAGCCCCAATAAATGATAGTTTCATGTTGTTACCCTTCTCTCCTATTACAAAAAAGCAGGTTGCATTGATTCAATACAACCTTACTTTATTGGTTCTTATGATTTATATTATAGTGCCTTTTGTTGCATTTGTCAAATAGTTTTCTCTGCAATTA
>CALLNG010000223.1 GCA_938005345.1 uncultured Clostridia bacterium | reverse complement strand
TTTTCAATATAAATTTCAGCCGCAGCTTAATTCCATTAGAAAGGTTGCAACTTTTCCCCCTGTTGTTTCCAGCTGGCGTACCACCGTTAGGGCAATATTGATAATTAATTGTCCCACCGGAATAATTGAGTCGAAACACATTCTTTGCAGCATCATCGCGAATGTACAAACTGGTGTCCGTTTCTGATGCTTTCCAATCAAACTCCACATAAATATCTGCCGGCGTACTTTGAAGCGCTTCCTCTTTCCCAGGCATCAACGGTAGATGGACTTCTGATTGTGCACCGTTATTTTCTGCGCCGTTTTTAGAGGTCCCATTATTTTGTTTATATGCCAGCCATCCATTATCCAGCACGATTTCTCCAGATGGTTTTTCTCCTCCCCAATCACTTAATGACGGAACTGAGCGTGTTAGATACTCCTCTTCCGTTGGTATAGTATCATAACTTTCATTGACCAAATACTGTATTTCGCTCTCTGTATCCCCTGAACTTAAAGTCTGTGCCTGTATCGGATTTATTGCTGTCATTATTAAACAAGTAATCGTTCCCAAAGTCAAAATTTTCTTTCCAATTTTCAACAACAAACTCACACCTTTCTTATATACTTCCGTCCATTAATTTTTTCCTTCATTGTATCCCGTCAGAATAAATTCAGGATATATTCCCCCTCAAGCGTTTTGAATACCTATTATCAATTCTGTCACTCCCTTCTTTTTATCTTCTACCCTCTCTCAACTATTTTGTTCCTGTAGTCTTTAACATTAAGTATAATTTTACAGTTTACTTATATCAATATACAAAAATTACAAATATGTTAAATTACAAATTTTGTATAGTTCAACTTGGCAAAACTATAAATTTCGTATAGTTCCGTATAAAATTTGTATATCTTTTTATGGTTACTTACGTTTTTTTGTAAAAATCATCCTAAAAGTTGCCCATAAAAAATGGAAATTACCACGATTACGATAATTTCCATTTAAACAGGATAAATATTAGTTCAATGCTACATTCACAAATCATATCGGCACCAGTCTATTCTTTCCTCCTTGTTCCTAATCCAATTATTATCTCTATTTAAATTACAATCAGCTCAGCTATACTAGATTCCGCTATGTTTTTAAGTGTACTTTTTTGTCTCTATGAAAATTTTAATTGACAATAAACCTATTTTTCTATTAAACTATTACTATATATACTATTTGATAAATATAACAAAGGAACCGTATTTCATACAAAAAGAAACTATTATGACTGTCATTTTCCTATTGCAACAACCAACAAAACAAATAGCATCCCTATGATTTTTTTATTCTATTAGATTTTACAATGGTATAGGAGGAATGGACTATGACTTTTTATGAACAAATCTACGAAACGGTTTCCCAAATACCTAAGGGGTTTGTTATGACCTATGGACAAATTGCGGCAGCGTGCGGGCGCCCGCACGCTGCCCGTGCCGTCGGCAATGCCCTGCATGTCAATCCACGTCCCGGCATCGTACCCTGCCACCGCGTGGTAAACCACCGCGGTCATTTAAGCGGCGGTTTTGCGTTTGGCGGAATTGACCGTCAAAAAGAGTTGCTGGAGGCAGAAGGCGTAGCTGTAGATGCGGACTACTGTGTCAATTTGCAGCAATACCAATTCCGTTTTTAACAGCGCAAACTTCTTTTCCCACTAAAAGAAAAAGGGCCGGTACATGAAACCGGCCCTTTTTCCTTTATTATGCTTCTTCATCATGGCAGTCTCCGCATTCTTCGCCACATGTAAAATCTTCTTCTACCTGAATATCTATGTCTTGGCCACAGGAAGGACATTGAATGGTTTCCCGCTGCAGCATGTCTTCATCCACAGAAAATACTTCTCCACATTGATTGCAGGTCACATCAAAATACTGAATATCGTCAAAGTCTTCATCATCTAGTTCCAGCGCTTCCGACATATGCTCCATAAACTCTTTTTGTGCCTGCTGGTTGGCCTGCATTTCCTCCACCATTTCGTCAAGCACACCAATGATGGCCTCTAACACTTTTCCTTCTTTTGTGTCACCTGGGATTCCAAGGCCCTCTGCGAGTCCCCGGAGATAAGCAATGCGTTCCGGTAAATAACGCATACCGTATACCCTCCTTTTCCCTGCTGCCCGTAGCGATATTTATTTATACACGTTCCATATATTCACCTGTTCTTGTGTCAACACGAATCACATTTCCCTGTTCAACAAAAAGCGGAACGTTAACGGTCGCACCTGTCTCCAATTTGGCCGGTTTTGTCGCGCCTGTCGCTGTATCTCCTTTGAATCCTGGCTCTGTTTCCACTACTTCCAATTCCACAAAGTTTGGCGGCTCTACGCCAAACACGCTGCCTTTATAGGACAATACTTTCACCACCATATTTTCTTTCAAATACGGTAAGGAATTTTCCAGCAAATCTGCTCCCAGCGGCAGTTGTTCATAGGTTTCGCTGTCCATAAAATAGTACAGATCCCCATCATTATACAAATACTCCATATCACGGCGGTCAATATGCGCCTTTGGCATTTTATCCGTCGGACTAAAAGTACGTTCCACGACGGCTCCTGTAATGACATTTTTGATTTTTGTTCTTACGAACGCTGCACCTTTCCCAGGTTTTACATGCTGGAAGTTCACAACCTGAAAAACGTTCCCTTCCAATTCAAATGTCACACCATTTCTGAAATCTCCAGCTGAAATCATGTTTCTACCTCCATTTATCCTTTGTTCTTACCATTTTCTATTTATACTTATCTATTATTGTATAATAAAAATCCAAAAATAGCAAGAGAAAATTCTATTTTTCCTCTATTTTTTTCTTTCCACAGTGTCCACATCCCTGTGTAATAACAATGTGGATAACGTGGATAACTTCGTGGATAACTATAAAATACAGGCTTTCTCACTACTGCTATGTTACAAACAGTTTACAAATTCGTTGTTATGTCAACTAATTTCCTCTTCTTCCCATTGTATTTTTCGTATTAATTTATCCACACCCTGTGGAAAACCCATGAAAAACTCCATAATTCACCTTTTCTCAGTGGAAAACTTGTCTATAAATCGTGAATAAAGAATTGTTTTCCTATTTTAAAATACATTCCTACTCTTTTTCATCTCGAATACATGATCTTATAACTCCCGCCGTCCCTCAATTGCTTTTCCCAATGTGATTTCATCAGCATACTCTAAATCGCCGCCTACTGGAATACCATGTGCAATTCGCGTAACTTTTATACCAATTGGTTTTAGCAGCCGTGCAATATACATGGCCGTTGCTTCCCCTTCCACCGTGGGATTGGTCGCTACAATCACTTCCCGTACGTCCGTTTGGCACCGCTGTATCAATTCTTTTAACTTGATATCATCCGGGCCAATATCGTCCATTGGAGAGATGACCCCGTGCAACACATGATATAAACCTGTGTATTCCTTGGTATTTTCAATCGCGATCACATCGCGCGGCGTTTCCACAACACAAATCACTGAGCGGTCCCGCCGTTCACTTTGGCAGATCGCACAAGGATCCTCATCTGTTAGATTCTGGCAAATACTACAATACCGAATTTGCTGCTTTGCTTGCAAAATTGCGTCTGCCAACTGCTGTGCCGTTGACTCCGGTTGATTTAAAACATAAAAGGCAAGCCGTGCCGCAGATTTTCGCCCAATCCCTGGTAATTTTGCAAACTCCGTCACTAGCCTGTCCAGCGGTGCAATATACATAACACGCACTCCCTCTCTTAAATAAAATTATCGTTTCTTTTGCAAATCCATCATATCATCAAATTTGATTATTTCTCATAAATATGGAAACGGAATTTTGCATCGTCCGAATACCA
The DNA here is from genome assembly GCA_938005345.1 of uncultured Clostridia bacterium. Taxonomy (GTDB): domain Bacteria; phylum Bacillota; class Clostridia; order RUG12999; family RUG12999; genus JAAWTG01. The sequence continues at coordinate 1,873 of CALLNG010000223.1, read as the reverse complement.
AAGAGGAAAGTTGGTATTCCAAACATTGTTATATAAATTAAAATACAAATCTTTCGTGTCATGCGCAATTCCATATTCCAGTAGATGTCTGCCGAATGGCGCAACTAGCGGTGCATCCAGGCTTTCAATTTCCACGGTTTCGTTGCGTATGCCTCTCCATACACCATGCAACAACGGACTGTCCGTTCTTGCCGGCGGCTCCATCCACTGATCCAATTTATGGATTTGCCAATTCTCGTCATAGCCTTTGAATTTCAGCCAAAATGCTTCCGGAAGCCGGTTCGGTTTTTTATCAAACCAACTCACCTCAACCTGGCCATCTTCTATGGTAATATACAATACCGGCAAACCGCATAGCTCAGTAACGCCCTTGTCAAATTTCAATTCATAGATTTTTTTGGTTCCGTACTGCACTGCTTTTTCCACTTTAGCGGTAAATATGCCGCTCTGATAGGTCGGGAGATTTTGCTTCGTGTAGTCCCAAATCGCCCAGTTTAAACTACCATCAAAATAGGTATTAGCATACCGTTCGTAGTCCGAGGCATCAAACAACTGATAGCTCAGTTCAATTGCACAGCTGCAATCAATAGGTTCTCCATTGTCCATAGAGGGCCGTAGCACTTCTGTTTCCTTATCGATGTCAAATGCCATCTTTTTTGCCGCTATCCGCACATACTCCCTTTGCTCCTCCCAAGCCTGCTCCATGAATGCACGCTCCGACGTGCAGTAGGCTGCAAACTCTTTGCACAGATAATGCGTTGTGTCGGGAAACTTGCCCATAGCACTGCATCCCCAAGTGTGCTCCGGTACCAACAGCAAATTGTCCGTCAAATCATAGGCGGCAAGTCTACCCTCCGCATGCCGGAGTAGTGCGCGGTAGCCGCTAATTTTTTTGGGGTCGCTGCCTGCGCCGTATATCCAAGTATCCCCTATTTCATGGCGCACTTCTGGCAGCGTTTCCCAATCCAGCTTACCCACAATGTCGTTTAGTGTTGCCGCATAGACCCTTGCATTGGGATATTTCCCCCGCGCCAAACGGTAATAGTCCTCCAACTCCTGCGGCGTGTGCGGGCCAGAATTGTCATTGGTCACGCCAAACCCAATGGCAGTTTCTCCCACTTCGCAAAAATCCCCGTATCCTTTGTTATACATCACCGTTAAGCTGTCATTTCCGCATCTCCAGCGAAATATTTCAGGGACATCTGGTGAAACCGTTGCCGGATTTACGCCGATATGCAGCAATTTGACACCCGCTCGTGCCAGGTGGGGAACCAGTCCAATTGTATGTCCCGGCACATCCGTCATCTTCGCGGCAATTGTATGTCTGCCAAACCGCTCATCCAGCTGTTTTGATAGAGACAGCCCATAGTCCAAGAGTTCTCCGTTCATCAACTCCGTATGTGTCGTGAACGGCAACGCATGCCATTGTATTAGCCCGTCCCGAATCGCCTGTTCCAATGTCCCATCATCTGTTCTCAGTGCCTCGTAAATCAGCCAGGAACCCGTTGTCCAGATGAAAGGGCAATCCGTATCTTTCTGCCGGTAGGCCAGCTGGATAGCTGACGGAAGAAAGCGTTCTTTGTAGTGTTTGATGACATTCTCCGCCAAATCGGTATATCCGATATCCAAATGAGTTTTAAAAATAAGCAATACTTCTTTTATCATTATTTCTCTCCCTCTTTCATCAAAAAAGGACAGGATACCCTGCCCTTTGGTTTGTTAAAACAACCCTGGCATACTGATGCCGCCAGTAATTTTGTTCATTTCCTGCTCGGTCATTTCATCCACCTTCCCCAGTGCATCGTTGACTGCAACCAGCACCAGGTCCTGCAGCATCTCCACGTCCGCCGGGTCCACGGCGTCGGGCTGGATG
>CALLNG010000222.1 GCA_938005345.1 uncultured Clostridia bacterium | reverse complement strand
ACTGTGACAACATGACATTTTCGCGCCAAAAATAAAAAAATTTTACAATACATCAAGGCCTATATTTGGTATACTGGTAGCATCTTAAAAAAGAAGGTGTTGTTATTTGAAAAGAAATATGAAAGAATGGTTTGAGCAACTGAAAACAGAAAAGACGAAAAAGGCAATGCCTATTTTGTCTTTTCCATGTATTCAGTTGCTTGATGTCACGGTGAGAGAACTGATTTCTGATGCAGAATTACAGGCAAAAGGAATGGCGATGGTTGCACAGCGCTGTAACAGCCTTGCTTCTGTTAGCATGATGGATCTTTCCGTGGAAGCGGAAGCGTTTGGAGCAACCGTGCACATTTCAGAAGATGAAGTGCCTGCTGTGACAGGACAATTGGTTAGCAGCATGGAAGAAGCGGAAGCATTGCAGGTCCCGGAGGTGGGAGCAGGCCGCACAGGAGTATACCTATCGGCGATAGAAAAAGCAATCGGACGGATAATGGACCGTCCGGTATTTGCTGGGGTGATCGGGCCGTTTTCCCTGGCAGGAAGATTAATGGATATGACAGAGATTATGGTAAACTGCTATATTGAACCGGATATGGTTCACATGGTGTTGGAGAAATCAACCAAGTTTCTTAAACAATATATAGTAGGATTTCAACAGGCAGGAGCGAACGGCGTTGTGATTGCGGAACCGGCTGCTGGATTGCTTTCACCAGAGTTAAACGCGGATTTTTCCATCCCTTATGTCAAAAGAATGATAGAAGCCGTGTCAAACGAACATTTCGCTGTTATTTACCATAACTGCGGGAATGTCATTCCATTGATGCAAGATATTTTGACATTAGGTGCGGACGCTTACCATTTTGGCAATGCGGTAGATTTGCTGGAAGCGGCGGCATTGATACCGGAAGATGTAGTATTTATGGGCAACATTGACCCGGCCGGAGAGTTTCGCAATGGGACGCCTGATTCTATTCAGGCAGCAACAGGCGCTCTGCTAAAACAGTTGGCAGGCCGCCAAAATTTTGTGATTTCTTCAGGATGCGATATTCCCCCGCTTTCCAGTTGGGATAACATTGATGCATTCTTTAAGAAGGTTCAAGAATTTGCAATATAGTGCCTTGTGCAAGAGAGATAGGGAGTGGTTTTGTTGAAAGAAAAATTACTTGCTACAGGGTTAGATAGAGTGGAGGAATTGCCGGTATCGGAAATTCCGTTTGAACCGTCATTGATCGACCTTTGCGCTGCTAACCGGTGCGGCAACTATAACAGATGTTGGACCTGTCCGCCTAGGAACGGCGAGATTTCAAGTTTGATGACCACTGCAAAGAAGTTTCGGACAGCTTTTGTATTTCAAAAGATATACCAGATCGAAGATTCTTTTGATATTGAAGGGATGTTTGAAGCAAATAAGAAATTTCAAAGAATAATAGTGCGACTTGCGGAAACTTTTTCGCAGGAAAAGGAAGAGGTGCTGCTTTTAGGCGCAGGCGGCTGCCGGATTTGTGCTGTCTGTGCCGCAGTGGAGGAAAAGCCCTGCCGACATCCAGATTTAGCCTGTCCATCTTTGGAATCCTATGGTATTCAGGTTTCGGAACTTGCACAGCGCTGTGGGATGAACTATATCAATGGTGTGAATACCGTCACCTATTTTGGGGCGGTACTGCAACCATAAATGTTGCGGCAGAGTGGTAAAAAATGGAACGGTAGATACGATTTTTGTATTCAGTGGCGATAAGGTCTTTGTCTTGGTAGGAAGAGGATAGAAAGAAAAAGAACGGAGGAGTGCATAATGAATTCTAAAGACAGAGTACGCGCGGCGATTCAGCATAAAGAGCCAGACCGGGTACCGGCAAATTTTGAATGTGTAGGGACGGTTGCAGAAAACTTAATGAAACGGTACCATGTTTCGGATATGGAAGGAATATACCAAAAATTTGAAATTGATATTCGTCCGGTCGCGCCGGTTTATATTGGCCCAGAACTGAAAAGCTGGCAGGAGGACGGAATGGTGGTTCAAGAAACATATTGGGGATACCATAGCAAAAAACAGTGGACCGGGAAAGAATATCATTCCATCACGACATATTATCCGCTAGACAGCTTTACAACGGTGGAAGAATTGGAACAATACCATTGGCCAGATCCAGATTGGTTTGACTATGAAAGCGTGAAAGAACAATGTGAACGGTATCGGAACAAAGCTATTATTATAGGACATGAAGGACCGTTTCAGTTTGCCACATTTTTGCGGAGTATGGAAAAATTATTTATGGATATGGCACTGAATCCGGAGTTTGCGCATACGCTATTTGATAAAATGGTGGAATTCGAGTTGGAATATTATGATAGAATTTTCCGTGCAGCAGATGGCCAGATTGATATTTTGCGCCCGCATGATGATTATGGCACCCAAATTGGCATGTTGTTTAGTACGGATATGTGGAAAGAGTACTTTAGTGAAAATACCAAAAAATTGGCGGAACTTGCACACCGCTACGGTGCATTCTATCAGCAGCATTCTTGCGGTGCAGTGCGGCAAATCATTCCCGAGCTGATTGCGTGCGGCGTTGATGTATTAGAACCGATTCAAAAAGTAGAAGGTCTGGAACCGGAAGCATTAAAGCGCGATTTTGGAGACCATTTGGCATTTCATGGAGGAATTGATACGCAGGGTGTACTTCCCTTTGGTACCCCGCAAGAAGTGCGGAAGGAGACAAGGCGACTTATTGACGTACTCGACCAAAACGGCGGATATATTCTAATGGCAAGCCAAGGGTTTGAAGGGGATGTCCCTCTTGAAAATATTGAAGCAATGTATCAAGAACGGTAACATAGATTTTTATATGAGAATCGCAGAAGGTCAAAAAAGTGCTTCAGTAAGATGGAAAGGAAGAAGATAGGATGAAAAAAATGAGTGAAAAAGACCGGGAACGGTTAAGAGACTTGGCAAAGAAACAGGCTGAAATAGCTAATTCACCGGAGATGAAACAAATTGAGACGGATTGGATGGCCAGCAATTCCTTGCAGCCAAACAGGCCGATGGTAACCATTGAACTCGGTACTTTTGCGGGGGAGGTCATCCCTGATATGCTGCAATGTGAAGGGGAAAAAGCACGGGAAATCGAAGCACTGCTTTGTTCCAATCTGGCCAACCATATTTTGTTTGGCGATGATACAGTAGTGCGTGATTTTATCCCTGTCACATGGAACAAATATTTTGTACCTTTTGGGATTCAAGTTAAGCAGGACCACGCCAAAGAAGGTGGAGTGGGGCACCATTTTGTGGAAGTGCTAAAAAATTTAGAAGAAGATTTCGATAAACTGGGCGCTTCTGAATATGGAGTGGATAAGGAAGCAACACTGCAACGCGTAGAAGAACTTAACAGCGTGATTGGAGATATTCTTCCGGCACGGTTAACCGGAAGTTGTTTGTACTCTGTACCTACGCAAAACATTATCCATATCATGAGTATGGAGAATTTTTTTATGTCCATGTATGACGCACCGGAAAAATTCCATGAAATGATGTGCCGGTTGACACAGGATTATCTGGATTTCTTTGATATGCTGGAACGGGAAAACACAATTCTGCCAACGACAAAGAGCGAATGGGTTGGGCAAGGAACCTACGCATATACGAAGGAGCTTCCGGAAGAGACAAATCAATGGAGACAGACATGGCTTTTCATGGATTCGCAGGAGACAGTTGGACTTTCGCCCGCTATGTTTGAAGAGTTTATTTTCCCGTATTATGATAAGATTGCCAGCAAAGCAGGATTAGTTTCCTATGGATGCTGTGAGCCGGTTGATCCCATTTGGGATACGTGTCTAAGTAGATGGAAGAATCTGAGAAAGGTTTCTATTTCTCCTTGGTGTAATGAAGAAATTATGGCGCAGCGGCTGAAAGGGAAACCTGTCGTATATCACAGAAAGCCAAGCCCCAATTTTATCGGTGTCGGTAGCACGCTGGATGAATCAGCAGTGCGGGAAAGTATCGGCCGAACGGTTCAACTCAACCGGGGAAGAAGTTTGGAATTTACGCAGCGTGACGTCTACACGATTGATAAGAATATTTCAAAAGTGAAGCGGTATGTGGAAATCATTCGGGAAGAGTGCGCGGGAAAATGGTAATAATACTTTTTTGGAAGAAAAGATTTTGTGCTGGACATATTACGGTAAGAAATGAACGGTGTGATTAGTTTCAATCGTCATGATGCGTAAAGACAGTAGAAACGAGGGGGATGTAAAAATGACAGGAATCGAAAGAACATCTCGGATTTTAAAACATCAAAAGGTAGATTGAATTGGACTGTATGAGCATTTTTGGAACGATACCTAAATAAAATTTGCGTGGAACTGGAGATTGACCGTCAGAACGTTACTGCATTTGGAACACCGGTTCAAATAGATGCATTGGTGCGGGAAGCGGTAGAGAAAATCGGGATGCCGCAGGGCGGGCTGATGATTTATGGACTTTATCCGGAATTGCCGCTTGAAAATGTAGAGGCAGTGGTGAACGCAATGGAAAAATATGCATTTTATTATGCGTAAATTTTTTCATTTTTAACCGATATCAGCTAAAAATATTCGGGATATAGAGAAAATGAGGGGATAAAATGCCATATTCTGTATTGGAAGGAAATCAAAAAGAACTAAACCATTTATATCAACCATTTACCCAGCAGCAATGGGATTAATATCCGTTTGCGTCTCAGCAAAAATTGGCATGGTTTCGCGATGCAAAATTAGGGCTTTTTTTACATGTTGGTATTAATTGCGTGGGGAAGGTAGATATTGGATGGCCACGGCATACTCGGAAATTGCCGGATGGTGGAAAAGGCAAGTTCCAGATGAAGTATATGATAGCTGGGCAAAACAACTGACGTTCCAACATTTTGACGCCGAAAAATGGCTTAGAATGGCAAAACAAGGTGGAATGAAATATATCGTTATCATCACCAAGCATCATGATGGCTTTCATATGTGGGATACGGAATTTTCTGAATATAAAATTACAAATACACCGTTTGGCAGAGATTATATCAAAGAACTGGTAGACGCATGCCATAAAGAAGAAATGAAAATAGAACTGTATTATTCTCAGCGAGATTGGGAACATCCGGATTATATGCCGATTGATCCGGAAGTTGCCTATTCCATCAGTGACCCGCCTATGTTTCAAATCCGGGAAGGAAAAACGTTACGTCCGGGAAAGAATCATCACAAATATATCGAATATATGCATCATACGGTAAAAGAATTAATGACAAAGTATGGGAAAATTGATGTTTTGTGGTGGGATGCTTGCTGGTTTGGTGGGATGTTTACGGCTAATATGTGGGACGCGGATACGTTAGAGCGTGAAGTGCGATGCTTACAGCCGGATATTTTGGTCAATAATCGTGCAAGCCTGCCCGGGGACTTTGATACTCCGGAAGGGCATGTTGGCTTTTTCCAGAATACCCTTCCTTGGGAGACTTGTATATGTTTAGGTAAAAAATGGGCATGGAGCGAAGGGGAAGATATTAAGAGTTTTCGTACCATACTGCATGAATTTTTAAATTGTTTATGCGGAGATGGAAATTATCTGTTAAGTATTGGCTGTATGCCTAATGGAGAATTTGACAAGCCAGAACAGGAACGAATAGCGCAACTCGGACAGTGGCTAAAAAAATACGGTGAGAGTGTGTATGGTACACGAGGCGGCCCATGGCTGCCAGACAGTTGGGGCGGAAGTGTTCATAAGGGTAATATTATTTATCTACATATTATGGACAACGACGAAACGGAACCTCTTATACTGGGGCAATTTGATAATCAGGTGATGGAATATTGCTGTTTAACCGGACAATAAGTTGAAGTGGTGCAGGAAGGAGAGAGTATCAAAATTAAGGTGGCCGGTACGGAAAAATGGGCAGACGATATGATTGTGAAATTGGTGATGGAAAAGAAGGTTGAACAGACAACTATCGCAAAAAAGGTAGGGCAATTGGAGAGCTTTCCAGTGATTTTTGGAACAAAGATAGAATCAGAGCAAATACCGGTCTTGCGGTGCAGGTGGGAAAAAAATTTACCGGATTATATGTTATACACAAGGGTTTTAATAGAAGGAATACAGGGAGAACAGATAGAAGTGTGTCTTGATCAGAATACGGTCTGGACAGGAGTGTGTCATAGCGGTCAAGAAATATTTTTTTCCAGAACAGAAGCAGCAGCGGAAATATACGAAAAGCTGCACAGAAATTTGTATTAAAAAGTCAGAAGAATTTGGGAAACATCCAAATTACATTCTATGGAAAAAACAGATATAAATAGGACAGAAGTACCATGGAAATAAGCAAAATTCCGATATTGGCTGTAAATTTCCAAAGAAAAAACGGGTTTGCTGCTACGTGCAAACCCGTTTTTATGTGGAGGAAAGGATGGGATTCGAACCCACGGTAC